>JAFOCX010000082.1 GCA_017380975.1 Lachnospiraceae bacterium | reverse complement strand
GTTGAACATGAGAATGTTGTCCGGATCTTTTAATACATCTGTAAGCCACAGGGAGTAGAAAAACTCTGCGACACCCAGGATGATGGCGATCACGCCGAGAACAACCGCAACAATGGCAGTTTTGTTCATCGGTCCGTCTTTCTTTGAAATAAGTGCAATGGAGATGGCTCCGACAGCAAGAATGATACAGGACGGAAAATTGAAACAGCAGAGATTCAGCAGAGCGAAAATACCGCTGCAAAGGGCAGCTGTCGCATATCCGTTTTTCTTTTTCGGAGTCCGGTTATACGGATTGTACGGGTTTCTATATGGTTCATTCTGATCAGATCCATGATTCCACGGATTCTGATCCTGGTTCTCAAATTCAGTCAAAGTAATCCTCCTAACACGATATTGCTATGATAAAAGTCAAAAACTATCATAACATGAAAGAAAATGGTTGTCCATATTTAAGTTGCACAACCGGGATCTTTGAATTATAATGATATACGGAGTCTTATCGCCTTGATAGACTCTTGCTGTGAAGGTTGATTCACAGGACAGATAAGGAGCAAAATATGGACATTTTAGCATTACTGACAAGTGAATTGGGTGTCGGCCGCGGTCAGGTGGAAGCCGCCGTGAAGCTGATCGACGAAGGCAATACGATTCCGTTTATCGCCAGATACCGTAAGGAAGCGACAGGATCTTTAAATGATGAGGTCCTTCGTAATCTGGATGAACGTTTGAAATACTTAAGAGGTCTGGAGGAGCGTAAGGCACAGGTGCTTTCTTCTATCGAAGAACAGGGAAAGCTGACCGAGGACTTAAAAAAGAAGATTGAAGCTGCTCTGACCATGGTCGCAGTGGAAGACCTGTATCTTCCGTACCGTCCAAAACGAAAGACAAGAGCCAGTGTGGCAAAAGAAAAGGGATTAGAACCGCTCGCAGATCTGATCCTGCTCCAGATGACAAAGAAGCCGCTGGAAAAAGAAGCAGAAGCTTATGTTTCCGAAGAGAAAGGCGTTAAGACTGTCAAAGAAGCCATCGACGGAGCAAAAGATATTCTTGCTGAGCGCATTTCAGAAGAGGCGAAGTACCGTACTTATATCCGTAAAACTACGTTTGAGGAAGGAACAATCGTCTCTGAAGCAAAGGATGATAAAGCAGAATCTGTTTACGAGATGTATTACCATCACGAAGAACCGATCAAAAAATGTGCCGGCCATCGTGTTCTGGCGCTGAACCGCGGTGAGAAAGAGAAGATCCTTACCGTCAAGATCGCAGCACCGGTCGAAAAGATACAGATGTATCTGGAAAAGCAGGTGGTGATCCGTGACAATCCGGTCACAACTCCGGTGTTAAAAGAAGTGATCGCAGACAGTTACAGCCGTCTGATCGCTCCGGCCATTGAACGTGAAGTGCGCAATGAACTGACGGAAAAGGCAGAGGACGGTGCGATCAAAGTATTCGGAAAGAACCTGGAGCAGCTTTTGATGCAGCCGCCGATCTCCGGTCGTGTGGTTCTCGGCTGGGACCCGGCGTTCCGTACCGGATGCAAACTTGCAGTCGTTGATGCGACAGGAAAAGTTCTGGATACGGTCGTTATTTATCCGACAGCTCCGCAGAATAAAGTGGCAGATGCAAAGAAGGTCTTAAAGAAACTGATCGACAAATACCAGATTTCTCTGATCTCCGTAGGAAACGGAACGGCATCTCGCGAATCCGAACAGATCATCGCGGAGTTTTTAAAAGAGATCCCGAACCACGTGCAGTATATTATCGTAAATGAAGCAGGCGCTTCCGTATATTCCGCAAGCAAACTGGCGACAGAGGAGTTCCCGAACTTCGATGTGGGTCAGAGAAGTGCGGTCTCCATTGCAAGAAGACTGCAGGACCCGCTGGCAGAACTGGTGAAGATCGATCCGAAATCCATCGGTGTCGGTCAGTATCAGCATGACATGAACCAGAAGCATTTAAGTGAGGCTCTGGGAAATGTAGTGGAAGATTGCGTAAATAAAGTAGGTGTGGATCTCAACACCGCATCCGCATCCTTATTGGAATACATTTCCGGTATTTCCAAGACTATCGCGAAGAATATCGTGGCATACCGAGAGGAAAACGGAGCATTCCAAAATCGTAAACAGCTCTTGAAGGTTGCGAAACTGGGACCGAAGGCATTTGAACAGTGCGCCGGATTTATGAGAATTGCAGGAGGAAGCAATCCGCTGGATGCGACCAGTGTTCATCCGGAGAGCTATGAGGCAGCGGCACAGGTATTAAAACGCCTGGGATTGGAACCGGGATCCATCGGAACAGAAGAGATGAAAGGCATTGCAAAGAAAGCCGGAGATATCAAAAAGCTGGCGAAAGAGCTGGAGATTGGTGAAGAAACACTCCGTGATATCCTGAAAGAACTGGAAAAACCGGCCCGCGATCCGCGTGAAGAGATGCCAAAACCGATCTTAAGAACCGATGTACTGGATATGAAAGATCTGAAACCGGGCATGATCCTGAAAGGAACCGTCCGCAATGTCATCGATTTTGGAGCATTCGTGGATATCGGCGTACATCAGGACGGATTGGTGCATATTTCCGAGATGTCCAGAAAATTCATCAAGCATCCGCTTGAAGCAGTAAGTGTGGGTGATGTTGTCGAGGTGAAAGTGCTCGGCGTGGACCCTGCAAAAAAACGTATCTCTTTAACCATGAAGATAGAATAGAAGAGGTGATAAGAACAAATGAGTATCAATAAAGATCCAATGGAAACGAAAAAGCTGAGAGAGGCCATGGAAACATCCGAAGGTATGGAGATCAAGGTGACCATGACTGCCCAGCATCTGTTCACATACTCCATGTACAATTCCTACAACGGAGGAAAACTGATCTTCAGTGTGGTGTTCACACTGGCATGGATCGTGATCCTGTTTGCAACCTGGAATATGGAACAGTCCGTATGGCACCAGAAATTACTGATGACATTCTGTATCCTGATCTTCCCGGTGCTCCAGCCGTATTTACTTTGGAACAGCACAAAGAAGCAGGCCAAGACCATCGGTTTCTCAACACCGGTAACCATCAAGCTGGCACACAACCACATCTACATCGAGCAGGCAGGTCACTGCGGTGATTTTGAGTGGGCTCGTATCAAACGTTTTGTCCGTATCAAATCCATGTTCATCATGGACATGGGCTATGGACGCGGCTATCTGATCCCGAATGAGAGCATTCAGGGCAGAGAACAGGAACTGGTAGATATGGTGAAGAAACAGCTTCCGGAAACAAAAACGAAAGGATTGAAAGCATTCGCATGATAAAAGAAAGCTTTTGCCCAGAAGAAACATATGCACTCGGAAAAAGTCTCGGTGAAGCAGCAAAACCGGGCGATGTGATCTGTCTGAACGGAGATCTCGGTGTTGGAAAAACGGTTTTCACACAGGGATTTGCTGACGGACTTGCGATCACAGAGCCGGTCAACAGCCCGACATTTACCATCGTGCAGGAATATCACGACGGAAGACTCCCGTTATATCATTTTGATGTATACCGCATTGGCGATATCAGCGAAATGGACGAAGTGGGATACGAAGATTATTTCTTCGGAGAGGGTGTCTGCCTGATCGAGTGGTCCAACCTGATCGAAGAGATCCTTCCGGACCATATGACTTCCGTAACCATTGAAAAGGATCTCCAGAAGGGATTCGATTATAGAAAAATTACCGTGGAGGAAATATAAGATGCGTATTTTAGCAATTGAAAGCTCCTCTTTAGTAGCCTCTGTTGCCATCGTAGAAGATGGTGTGACGCTGGCAGAATACACAGCAAACTTTAAGATGACTCACTCCCAGACTCTGCTCCCGATGATCGATTCCATGGTGAGCTTATTTGGCATTGACCTGTCCACCATCGATGCGATCGCTGTATCCGGCGGTCCGGGTTCCTTTACAGGACTTCGTATCGGTTCTGCGACAGCAAAAGGACTTGGTCTTGCCCTGGACAAACCGCTGATCCATGTTCCGACTCTGGACGGAACTGCTTACAATCTGTATGGTGCCAAAGGTCTGATCTGTCCGATCATGGATGCAAGAAGAAATCAGGTCTACACAGGAATCTATCGCTTTGAGCAGGAGTTC
>JAFOCX010000081.1 GCA_017380975.1 Lachnospiraceae bacterium | reverse complement strand
TTTCCTAAATGTAGGAAATGATCGTGAAAAGCAAACAGAGATAACGGATGAATATGGCTTGGGAGAACTTGTTTGGGATTTGGACAAAGAGATGGAACGAGATTCGGAAATACAGATTGAGGATCATTCAAAAACGGAGCCGGAGTATGATCTGCAGACGACTCTGTTAATCTCACAATCAGAGCTGGCACAAAAGAGAAGATTGATCTCACTCTCAGACAAAGGAGAAATATCGGTAGAGTATTTTCCATTCTTAGTTGGAAAAAATAAAGGGCTTGTAGACATGTGCCTGAATGAACCGAGTGTCAGCCGCTTGCATGCGAAACTGGAGCGAGAGGGAGCGGAGTATTATATTACAGATTTAAATTCGACAAACGGAACCAAAATTAATGGAGTGCTTTTAGGGGCTAATGAAAGGAAACAGATTCAGATTGGTGATGAACTGGATTTTGCAGGAATTCTGTTCCGATTTCAGTAGTTAGAAAGGATGTGTTTTCGGAAAACTTGTGCAATTTGCAGAAAATTTACATTGCGGTTTACCCTAAATTATGGTATGATTTCATCAGATGTTTAAAGGAGTATTTGCGATGGGATATCAGCTTAGGAAGAAAAGCTATGTCACCGGAATCCTGATTGCGTGCAACGTGATAACCTTTTTGTATCTGGAGATTGCAGGATCATCACAAGATGTACGGTTTATGGCAGAGTCAGGAGCGGTGTTTGCGCCGGCGGTAATTTATGAAAAAGAATATTATCGTTTGCTGACAGCTATATTCATGCATTTTGGAATTGACCATATCATAAACAATATGATCGTATTGTTCGCACTGGGAGATAATCTGGAGCGGGCACTCGGACATGTGAAATATCTGATCTTATATCTGGCCTGCGGAGTCGGATCGAACCTGGTCTCTTTGTTGATGGGAGGACCGGATTCCATGGTTGTTTCAGCCGGAGCTTCCGGAGCGATCTTTGGTGTGGTCGGAGGTCTTTTGACTGCAGTCTTAAAGAATAAAGGAAAACTGGAAGATCTGAATATCCGACAACTGGCGTTCATGGTTGCATTGTCTCTGTATCTTGGATTTACAGAGAGTGGTGTAGACAATGTGGCTCACGTCGCAGGATTGCTGCTGGGTATTTTATTTGGATTGATATTATATCGTAAACCGAAACGAGATGTAGATAGAAGGGAGAACTATTATGAAGGATTCTAATTGTATTTTCTGTAAAATTGCCAATGGAGAGATTCCGTCCTCTACTGTATATGAGGATCAGGATTTTCGTGTGATCTTAGATCTTGGCCCGGCTGCAAAGGGTCATGCACTGATTCTTCCGAAAGAGCATTTTAAAGATGTTTGTGAATTAGATGAAGCCGTTGCTGCAAAAGTACTTCCGTTAGGAGCAAAGATCGGTGCGGCGATGAAGGAAGCTCTGGGATGCGCAGGTTTCAACCTGGTTCAGAATAATGGCGTGGCAGCAGGACAGACCGTATTCCATTTCCATATGCATGTGATCCCGCGCTATGAGAATGGTCCGGAGATGGTAACCTGGACACCGGGTAAGGAAGATCCGGAAGTTCTTGCACAGACTGCAGAAAGAATTAAAAACGCATTATAATACATTTATTTTACCAGGGAGAAATTATGTCGCAGAAAGATGAAAAACTGCTGCGAGACCTGCTTGATAAATACACGAAATTGTTTCTGGCATTTGCTATTAAAAATGGTGCTCCGTATGACGATGCAGAAGATATCGTAATGGATGCTGTCTGGTCATTCTACGATTCAGACCATTTCGGAAAGCTGAGTGACAGAGAGACAAAGATCCTGATGGCGCGTATTATCAAGAATAAATGTATTGATCGATATAGAAAGTATAAAACAGAAGAAGAGTTAACGATTTGGGAAGACATCGGAGAGTTGGTTGGCATTAAGGCATCCTCAAAGTATGATCCGGAGAAGCAAGTGATTGCAGAAGACAATTACCATAGGATCCGCAATGTGATAGAAAATCTAAAGCCCACATGGCGTGATGTTGCGGTCATGTATTTCCTGGAAGAGCGAACGTATACAGAAATCAGTGAGGCCCTTGGAGTCTCGGAGGAAGTGTGTCGCGCCCGAGTCTCAAGGGCCAGAAAGTTCTTGGAAGATGAATTAAAAGAATTTCGAAGTGGTTAATTTCCGGCGTACTGATTGATCAGCTGCATGATCGTGTCGACCGCATTGTTTAACTGGCTCTTCTCCATTGTTTCGATGAATGTATGACGATTCTCATAGGTTTCTGTGATCGCGTCATAGAGCGTTTCATCGGTAACAGTCTCTTCTTCAAGGACTGTGGAGTAACCCTGCTTTTTAAACGAATTTGCATTTAAGATCTGGTCGCCGCGGCTGGCAGCAGCAGATAATGGAATTAACACGTTCGGTTTTCTCAGTGCAAGGATCTCACAAATGGAGTTAGCACCTGCACGGGAAACGATAATATTGGCAGCAGCAAACAGATGTTTTAACGGGCTGTCAACATATTCATACTGTACATAACCGGCTGTACCGATGAGAGATTCATCGATATGTCCCTTGCCACAGATATGAATGACCTGGAACTTCTCAAGAAGTTTCGGAAGAATGCTGCGGATCGCAGTATTCACCTTAACGGAACCAAGGCTTCCGCCGATAACAAGGATGATCGGTTTTGCGGCAGAAAGATTTGTATACTGCAGACCGGAAAGACGATCACCTGTCAGCAGCTCTGCACGGATCGGAGAACCGCTGAGAACGGCTTTATCGCTCGGAAGATACTTTAAGGTTTCCGGGAAATTACAGCACACCTTCTTTGCAGACGGAATACATAACTTGTTTGCAAGGCCCGGGGTCATGTCAGACTCGTGGATAATGGTCGGAACTTTATAACGTTTCGCAGCCAGAACGACCGGAACAGCAACGAATCCGCCTTTGGAGAATACGACGTCCGGTTTGTGCTTCTTCATTAATTTACAAGCCTCAAAGTAGCCTTTTACGACACGAAGAGGATCTGTAAAATTCTTTAAATCAAAGTAACGACGCAGCTTACCGGAAGAAATTCCCTCATAAGGAATACCCGCATTTTCAATCAGCTTGCGCTCGATACCGTTGTAAGAACCAATGTAGTGTACATCATAGCCGGCTTCCTTAAGAGAAGGAAGAAGAGCCAGATTCGGTGTAACATGACCGGCAGTTCCACCGCCGGTGAGTATAATGGTTTTCATTAATCATTACCTCCATGAATTTCGTGTAAATCACACGGACTATACTTAATAGTAACCCCTGGGGCAGAAAAGTCAACCCCAAAAACAAATTTGATCAAAAGGAAGAGAGGTGTTGGAGCCGTGACAGAAAAGGAGAGACGTGAAGACGAAGCCCTTAAAAATTGCATACAGGAAGCCTACGGTCTATCCGACGAACAGCTCCTCGCAGAGCTAGACGAACTCGAAGCATCTCTGTCCGATGATGAATTTGTTGGCGCAGAGGATCGAATCTATGCGAGAATCACGCAGAGAGAAGCAGAAAGAGAAGAAAGTTCTGTTTCTGCGGAAGAAGTTGCAACATCTGCTGAGATTCCTGCTTCCAATCCGACACCGATTAGGAAGATTAGCAAGAAAAAGAAATGGCTGGTTGTTGGTATAGCGGCTGCGCTGGTGGTGGGAGCGAGTGTGAGTACGATTGGTGAGAAGAATTATTTCTTAAAGCAAGATGAGAGTAAGAAAAGCACTGTTTTGGATAGTGGTCAGAATGTTGCGAAAACAGGTGATTTGCAAGAAGGGTTGTGTGGCAATCATTCTCGCCAACAGGTAGTAATACTTGGAGTTGTCGGTATCTTCGCCCTCACGCCGTCCTGTATCGCCTACGGCATAGGACTTGGAGATCATTGCCCAATAGTCCTCGTTCTTGATCGCAT
>JAFOCX010000080.1 GCA_017380975.1 Lachnospiraceae bacterium | reverse complement strand
ATAAAACGATGTGAAGCAAAGGTAGTCAACCGTAATTTGAGATAGTACGGGATTTTCTACAGATTGCTCTTTATTATTTTTACTAATCTAAATATCCATATAATCCATTACCACTATTTCAGATTGTCCGGTCCGAAACCGAGCGGAAGCAGTTCTTTTAATGTATGAATGGAGTAGTGTTCTTCATCCATTGCGATAATGATCCAAAATGTTTCTGGGTTGCAGAATTCCATCATGACCTGACGGCAGACTCCGCATGGTGCTGCATAGGAAGTTGGAATTCCGTCTTTTCCACCGACTACACAGATGGCTTCAAAGTCGCGCTCTCCTTCAAAAACTGCTCGGAAAAATGCGGTACGCTCCGCGCAGTTTGTCGGACCGTAAGCAGCGTTTTCAATGTTGCAGCCCTGATAGATTTTTCCATCCTTTGTCAGAAGAGCAGCACCTACTTGAAAATGTGAGTAAGGGGTATAAGCGCGTTTCATGGCAGAAAGTGCTTCACGGATCAGTTCTTTCGGATCAAAGTTGTAAGCAGAGTCTTTCATAATACATGCCTCCTTAATGAATGATCGTTCCTTCCCATTCTCTTGGGATCGGAACACCCATGATATCAGCGATCGTCGGAGCAAGGTCCAGGATGCTGACATCAGAAATCTGTTTTCCCGGTTCAAAACGATCGCCGATGAAGAATGTCGGGATTGTCATATCTTCTTTCATCTGTGTACCGTGCAGTCGGTCATGACCGCCATGGTCAGCAGTGATGATCAATGTATAATTGTCTCCGGTCTTTTCACGGACCTCTTGGATCGCTTCATACACACGTTTCACATTTTCAATCGCCACATGAATGTATCCCAGATACGGTTCGCTCATCCAGCCATTGTCGTGACCGCCTTTTTCATCCGTCTCCACCTGGTAGAGAAAAATGAAATCCGGCTGGTCTTCGCGGATTCGTTTTAATGCCAGCTCTGTCAGTTTGTTATCCGTATCGTCCTCGCCCCTGGCACAGATATAGCCGGAACGCATCAGAGATTTTGGCTGTCCGATATCACGAAGCGGTTCCCATCCATAATACATATCTGAGATACCGCCCATTAAACGGATTTGCTCAAACAATCCGGATACCGGGCGTACCATCGGGACATACGTATTGGAAAGAATGCCGTGTCGCTCCGGGGGGACACTGTGGAACATGGACATATGGCACGGAAGTGTGCTGGACGGAAATACGCTGCGGCTTTCCAGACAATAGGAACCGAGTTCCATCATTTTATGAATAAACGGGTTTCCGCATGACAGGAAACCATCCGGTCTCATACCGTCGATACACATGAGAATTACTTTTTCTTTCATGATAGGACACCTTCTTATGATTTATTTTCTTACTATTATTTTATCAAAGGCAGAAATGAACGTCAATTCCACTTGATTCAGTTTAGAAAGTTTATAAAAAGTTTATTAGCACTCCGATGAAATGAGTGCTAAAATCGTTGACTTTTCCTGTATCTGGTATTAAAATATGTTTGTTGCAAACAGTTTGTTTCCAACGAATAAGAGAATATCTGCAGAGTGCAGAGAAAGATAGATGAAGGAGTGGTTTATTATGGCAAAGACAGGAAGTCTTTCTATCAACAGCGAGAATATTTTCCCGATCATTAAAAAATGGTTATATTCTGATCATGACATCTTTTACCGTGAGTTAGTCAGCAACGGCTGTGATGCGATCACAAAACTGAAGAAACTGGCCCTGATGGGTGAGTATGAGGAGCCGGAAAATCCGGAATACAAAGTGCTCGTAACCGTCAATCCGACTGACAAAACGATCAAGATCGAAGACAATGGTCTTGGTATGACAGAAGAGGAAGTGGATGAGTACATCAACCAGATCGCATTCTCCGGTGCCCAGGATTTCTTAAACAAATACAAAGATAAAGCAGGCGAAGACCAGATCATCGGTCATTTCGGTCTTGGTTTCTATTCTGCATTTATGGTGGCTGATCGTGTAGAGATCCATACATTATCTTACAAAGCAGATGCAAAACCGGTTCACTGGGTATCCGATGGCGGTACAGAGTTTGAGATGACAGACGGTGATAAAGCAGGTCACGGTACAGTGATCACTCTTTACTTAAATGAGGACAGCACAGAGTTCGCCAACGAGTTCCGTGCCCGTGAAGTTCTCCAGAAATACTGTGCATTTATGCCGGTAGAGATTTATGTGAATGATGAGACTCGCGAGCCGATGCCGGAGACCATTGGGGCAGAGGAACTTCTGGACAGTGATGTGATCGTTGAGACCATCGTGGAAGAGGAAACTCAGAAGTACAAAATCGAGCAGCGCCCGGTTCCGGTTAACGATACAAAACCGCTCTGGAACAAGCATCCGAATGAGTGTACCGAGGATGAATATAAAGATTTCTACAGAAAAGTATTCCAGGATTACAAAGAACCGCTGTTCTGGATCCACCTGAACATGGATTATCCGTTCAACTTAAAGGGCATCCTCTACTTCCCGAAGATCAACATGGAGTACGAGAGCATCGAAGGTAAGATCAAACTGTTCAACAACCAGGTATTTATCGCAGATAATATCAAAGAGGTAATTCCGGAGTTCTTAATGCTCTTAAAGGGCACTATCGATTGTCCGGACCTTCCGCTCAATGTTTCCAGAAGTGCTCTTCAGAACGATGGTTTTGTAAAGAAGATTTCTGATTACATCACAAAGAAAGTTGCGGATAAACTGTCCGGTATGTGCAAAACAGATCGTGAGACATACGAGAAATACTGGGACGATATCAATCCGTTCATCAAATTCGGCTGCCTGAAAGATGAAAAATTTGCTGACAAGATGAATGATTACATCATTTTCAAAAATCTGGAAGACAAATACGTGACATTAAAAGATTATCTGGAGATCGCAAAAGAGAAGAACCATGAAAATCAGGTATTCTACGTGACAGATGCGATCGAGCAGAGCCAGTATATCAACATGTTTAAGGACGCGGAGTTAGAGGCTGTGTATCTGACACAGGCGATCGACAATCCGTTCATGAGCCAGTTAGAGTACAAGAACGAAGGCGTGAAATTCCAGCGCATCGATGCGGATGTGAATGATATTTTCAAAGAGGCTGATGCTGTGACAGATGAAGATGCAAAGACGTCCCTGAGTGAGATCTTTAAAGCAGCACTTGGAATGGAGCAGCTGGATGTAAAAGTCGAGAACCTGAAAAATACAGGTCTTGCATCCATGATCACAGTTTCTGAGGAGAGCAGACGTATCCAGGAAATGATGAAGATGTACAGTGCACAGGGTATGGGCATGGGTGCAGATATGTTCCCGGTTTCCGAGACTCTGGTTCTCAATGCCAATAACAGCCTTGTAAAATATGTTCTTGCTCATAAAGACGGTGAGCACACAGCCAAGATCTGTGAGCAGCTTTATGACCTTGCAAAACTGGCACACGGAAGCCTGACTCCGGAGCGCATGACAAAGTTCATCGCAAGAAGCGGAGAGATCATGATGCTCATGACAGGTGAAGAATAGAAATAAAGGAAACGAGTATGGAACTTAGCAGACGTAAGGTGATCATCACCTTTACCATTCTGGGATTGTCCGCAAGTATATTGATGGGATTCAGTCACCTGGGTGGTACGATTTATGAAAGCGTTTACAAGTTTATAACCAGTCAGGAGGCCGGCGGATATCGCTGGCTTTCCTGGCTTTTCCAATCACCCTGGACGGACGTTCTGGTGCAGTATGTTTTGGTTCTGGGAATTGCCCATATTCCTGCATATCTGATCCTGTGCCTGCTTCCAAAAGAGCGTTTGCCGCTCCGGAAACTGTCAGCAGAGGATTTTATGATTTGTATCGTTGCCAGTCTTGGTGTGGGATATCTGCTGAATTTTGCGGGAATTTTCATAAATGGCTATATCGCCCGGTTTACGGGAAAAGATCCGATGACAATGAACCCGGTGGTGGAAATGGCTATGGATTTTACTCCGGCGATGCTCATCTATGCGTGTATCCTAGGTCCGATCATGGAAGAAGTGATGTTTCGCGGATTTCTTCTTAAAAGGGCAAGATTGTTTGGAGACCGAACCGCGGTCATTTATACAGCGGTAATGTTTGGATTGATGCACGGAAATATTTCCCAGTGCCTGTATGCGACAGCGATCGGTCTGGTCTTTGGATATGTGGCAGTAAAAACAAACAGTATCCGATATACGATCCTGCTCCATATTTCGGTGAATTCTTTTAGTACGCTGGTCGCGTTGGGAGAATCGATCGCTTATGGAGTTGGAGGCGAGATTCTTTCCATGCTGTATCTGATCGGACTGCTGCTGACGATCGTTTTCATCGTTGTATGTGCAGTGGTGATTCTGATCCGATATGGAAAATACTGGTACTTACAATTGACGTACCATAACGGTCCACCTTCTGAACACAAAATCTTCGTATATTTGAATCCGGGATTTGCAATTTATGCTGTGATCTGTGCGATAGAGTTTTTATCTTACATATTCTAATGAACTTGCAAAGGCTTCTTGAAGTGACAAGGAGCCTTTTTTGTTTCAATGAAAAAGATTGACGATGAGAGTTGTCATGACTATAATAAGTAGTATTGAAAACGTTGTATAGTTGTTGACAATACGCGCAACAAGAGTAAGATATTCCGGAGGTAGAAGTATGACCTACAAAATTATCGGTGACAGCTGTCTCGATCTGACAAAAGAATTAAAACAGGATCCGCATTTTCAGATGATCCCGCTGACCCTGATGATAGAAGATAAAACCATTATTGACGATGAAACATTTAACCAGAAAGAGTTTATCCGCCTGGTGAAAGAGAGTGAGGACTATCCGAAAACAGCGTGCCCGTCTCCGGAGATGTTCAAAGAAGCGTACCATTGCGACGCAGAGAATATTTTTGTCGTAACGTTGTCCGGTCCGCTGAGCGGAAGTTACAACAGTGCAGTGTTGGCAAAGTCTTTATATGAGGAAGAATATGGTCCGAAAAATATTTGCGTGATCAATTCTGAATCTGCGTCCAGCGGTGAACTGAATATCGCACTTCACATCCGCGACCTTTGCGAGCAGGGACTTTCCTTCGAAGAGATTGAGAAGGAAGCGAATGCTTACCGTGATCGTATGAACACGTATTTTGTTGTTGAGACATTGGATACTTTAAAGAAAAACGGCAGATTGACAGGACTGTCCGCATTTATCGCGACTGCGCTGAACATCAAGCCGGTTATGAGTGCAGAGGGGGGACAGATCATTAAATTAGACCAGGCCCGCGGCATCAATAAGGCATTAAAGAGAATGGTAGAGATCGTGTTCCGAGATAATGAAAAGACAGAAGAGAAGCGTCTTGTGATTTCTCATGTTAATGCTCCGGAACGCGCAGAGCAAGTGAAAGAGATGCTTTACTCTCAGGGAAAATTTAAAGAGGTTGTCATTACAGATACAGCCGGTGTATCGACGGTGTATGCAAATGATGGCGGCATTATTGTGGCGTTATAAAAAGAGGTTTAGCTGAGTGAAACCTCTTTCCCCTGCCAAACCTCATGTTCTTTCAAATATTTAGTCATGGAATTCAGTACCAGCCTTTTATTTCCACTCCAAAGTGGCGCAGTCAGGATAGACTTCGGACCGTCGCCGCTGATCCGGTGGATGACGATGTCCGGAGGAAGGAGCTTGATGCACTCTCCGACCAGTTCCAGATATTCATCCAGTTCCATGGTTTTGAAAGCACCGGAGAGATAAATATCATTGAGATCGGTTCCTTTGAGGACGTGGAGCAGCTGCAGCTTGATCCCGTCAATGTGCTTCCCGTCATGCTCCAGGGAAGCCAGATATTGTATTGTATCTAAAATATCTTCTTTGCTTTCACCCGGAAGTCCAAGGATCACATGGACGATAACCGAGAGACCGGCTGCTTTCAGTCGATGGTACGCATCTTCAAAAACAGAAAGTTTATAACCGCGGCGGATAAATTCCGCCGTTTTTTCATGGATTGTCTGAAGACCTAATTCAACCCAGACCGGTTTTTCATGATT
>JAFOCX010000079.1 GCA_017380975.1 Lachnospiraceae bacterium | reverse complement strand
AGCAATGCGCTGAATTATTCCATGGTATTCTGGGATCAGATTTTTGCTGAAGTGGGGAAAGAGTATCCTGATGTTAAGACCAATGCATATCTGGTAGATGCTGCCAGCATGTTTATGGTGAAGGACCCGAAACGCTTCCAGGTAGTAGTGACTTCTAATCTGTTTGGTGATATTCTGACCGATCTCGGAGCAGCGATCTCCGGCGGAATGGGTCTGGCTGCAGGCGCAAATCTGAATCCGGAAAGAACATTCCCCTCCATGTTTGAACCGATCCACGGTTCTGCACCGGACATTGCAGGTCAGGGAATTTCCAACCCGATGGCATCTGTATGGGCGATCTCTCAGATGCTGGATTTCTTTGGCCATGAAGACTGGGGCAAGAAAGTATTAGATGCCATTGAAGATGTGCTGGTGGATGGTGTATATATGACTCCGGACATCGGAGGAAATGCATCTACTTCCCAGGTTGGCGATGCGATCGCAGCAAAGTTAGGTTCATGATATGATCGAAACACGAAAACAGGAACGGACATTTCATGTGATCGGACGGATCCATACAGATTTTCCAACCAAATTCGGGATCCCGAGACAAAGCGGACTGGTGGACGAACTGAAAGGAACCATCATTTTTGAACCGGAATATCGAAATCCGAATGCATTTCGCGGAATTGAAGATTTCTCTCATATCTGGCTTCTCTGGGAGTTTTCGGAAGCAGTCAGAGAAACGTGGTCGCCGACGGTCCGGCCACCGAGACTTGGGGGAAATAAGCGATTGGGAGTATTTGCCACGAGATCTCCGTTTCGTCCCAATGCAGTCGGACTCTCCTGTGTGAAACTGGAGAAAGTGGAACTTCATACGGATCAGGGACCGATATTGCATGTATCCGGGGCAGATCTGATGGATGGGACTCCAATCTATGATATTAAACCATATCTGCCTTTTGCAGACAGTCATCCGGAGGCTTCCGGAGGCTATACCGATCAAACGAAGGAATATGGGCTGCAGGTAAAGATTTCTGAGGAAATCCTTTCTATGGTATCGGAAGAGAAACGAGATGCATTGAAGGCCGTTCTGGCTCATGATCCGAGACCATCGTATCAAAATGATCCGGAGCGGATCTATGGGATGGAGTTTGCCGGATATGAAGTGAAATTCCGAGTGGAAGACGGAATCTTGTACGTAATAAATATTGAGAAACGATAAAAGAAAAACGTTTGCGTCGGTCGGTTCGACCGGTTCGCAAACGTTTTTTATGTAGGATGTTTTTATTCGAAGGTTGTATGTTTTGTGTTTTTTGTGTATTTTTTTGAACGTGGTTTGATGTTCTCTACCAGTGCGATCACAGAACGCATATCCTGTGGTTTCAGTTCTTCGCGGACTGCCGGGATGTAATGCTCCAGGATCGGAAGCAGCACCAGTGCAGTAATACCGGCTGTAAAACCACCATTGTAAAGAACAAAACCGCCGTGAAGATCTCTGGTTGCAGTACACATGGACGCACACATAAGACCGGCTGCGATACCTGCGCGGACACCATAGCGGCCGACGATCGGACAAAGTCCGGTAGCAAAGGCAACTGCGTTGATATATCCCTGGGTAGAAACAGACCATGTAATATCACGTCCGTTGATCTGACAGAACAAGATCGTGATCAGGTAAAGCAGAACGTAGCCGCCCATGATCGGCCATACATTCTTCGGATGCTGTCCGATCGCAGTAAAGGTCAGAGCCGCAATGATCACGCCGAAGGTCGGACCTGTAAAGCCGGCACCCGGTGTCAGGAGTGTGATCAGGCTCACATAGATCAGGAAAATGATACCATAAATACCAATGTTGATCAGGCAAACCGGCATTCCGTATTTTTCTGCAAAGTCGCTGGCATATCCGGTATCTTTTAATAATTCAGAGTACCCCTTCCAGGATCTTCCGTTCAGATAATAACCAAGCGCGATGCAAACTGCGAAGACGAGCAGGAAGAAGATCACTGCAAAGACAAGATAGTTATGTCCAAAGCCCTCATAAATGGAGTTGGTAATATGCAGGGTAGCCGGAGGCGTGATTCCCATGGTTTTGTACATGAAGTTAAATACAAAGAAGCCGAATACACCAAACGCAAGACCGCCGTTATAAAGGTTGTATCCTTTGTGCCATGCTTTTGCACCCGGTAAAATGGCCGGGATAATGAAACCGATCATTAGGGCAAAACCGATGGTGATCGCAATTCCGGAAGCAGTCAGGGAAACCTCTCCAAAGCGGAAGGAATCGCCTTGCGTATAGCGGAATAAAAATTCACTGATAAATGGTCCGAAGGAAGTCGCGAACATACAAACATGGAGGTTATTATTAAAATCCAGTTTTTTCATTCGCAGATAGAGGAACGGTGCCAGAAAGCACGGCCACATATTCAGAAAGTTCAGACCGTAAAAACAGTGGGCGACAACCAGAAAATATCCGGCCAGTGTATTTGGATGTGACTCGCCTTTTAAGAGCATCATGGCCAGAAAGCATGCCATACCGCAGGCGCCTGCATTTAACATCGTGCTGGCAAGGCCTCCGATCTCAAAATAGTCTGTGACCAGCGGGCACGGTGAGATCAGGATCAGATACCAGTTATGAAAGACAGATCCAAACTCGCCGGTATATAATGCCGCGATAAAGGCGGAGATTAAAAATGCAGCGGAAAAACCAAACGCGATCCCGTTGATGATCATACTGTTGCTTATATGCTTTTTTGTCATAAGTATGTCTCCGTTTCATATTAATATTTCCTATTATAGCACTCGTTAAAAACAGGTTCAAGAGTGAGAAAAAAGATAGAAGAAAATCTTCTTAGCGCGAAATTAACAATATTCTGTGCTATAATAGTCCCAAAATATGTGTATTTAGGAGTACAGAGATTGAAGGAGAAACATATACTTAAAAATATCCTGATAACCATTGTAATTCTTGCATTAGCTGCAGTATTCTGTTTTTGGCTTCAGGGATTATCGGAATCAGATACCCATGTACCGCTTCTCTTTGTATTGGCGGTGGTATTGGTATCAAGATTTACGGAGGGCTATGCCTACGGTATTTTAGCATCGATGATCGCAGTCATCGGCGTAAACTATGTATTTACATACCCTTACTTTGAAATCAACTTTAGTCTGACCGGATATCCGCTTACGTTTCTTGCAATGTTGGCGGTAGCGGTGCTTGTCAGTGCACTGACTACCCAGATCAAAGAAAAAGAGCAGATCCGTTTGGAAGTTGAGCGAGAAAAGATGCGAGGCAATTTACTGCGGGCAGTTTCTCATGATATTCGTACGCCGCTTACTTCGATCGTGGGAGCAGCTGCCCTGCTGCTGGACAATGAAAAAGAACTTTCTCGTGAGCAGAAGATCGAGTTTGTGCAGGACATCCGTTTGGAGGCCCAGTGGCTGATCCGTATCGTGGAGAACTTATTGTCTATTACCAGGATCGGCGACGGTTCGGACAGTGCAAGAATAGACAAAGTAGATGAAGTGATCGAAGAGATCATCGGAAGTGCAGTTTTAAAATTGAAAAAGAGGTTTCCGGAAATAGAGACTTCTGTAAAACTGCCGGATGATCTGGTGATGGTTCCCATGGACGGCATCCTGATCGAACAAGTTCTGGTCAATCTTTTTGAAAATGCAGTCCTTCATGGAAAAACCACGTCTCGGATCGCAATTGTTGTGGAAGATGCCGAGGAACAAGTAAGGGTATCGGTTGAAGATAACGGTCAGGGAATACGTGAAGAACTGCTTCCGGATATTTTTAACGGAATGCTGCAGCCGGAAAAGGGAAAGGTAAGCGACTCCAAGAGAAATATGGGAATCGGACTTTCCGTGTGCAGTACGATCATCAAAGCGCATAAAGGAAATATGACAGCTGAAAATATAAAAGACAGCGGTGCCAGATTTACATTCTGGCTT
>JAFOCX010000078.1 GCA_017380975.1 Lachnospiraceae bacterium | reverse complement strand
GGTTTCTCGATCGGTGCAAGTCCGTCAAGATCGCAAAGATTTGCAATGCCGAGTCTCTGCATATTCGGAATATAGAAATCTTCCATCTTCTCTGCAATATGACCTAATGTATTAACGCCTACATCTCCGAATTTTTCAGAATCCGGCATTTCACCAATTCCGAGAGAGTCAATTACAAGCACAAAAACACGATTAAATTTCTGCATCTAAATCCATTCCTCCTTTTTTAATCTGATCTGCCAGGCGGCTTGTTCCTAGACGGTCTGCACCCAGTCCGATGAACTTCACAGCGTCATAGAAATCTGCAATGCCTCCGGCAGCTTTGATCATCTTCTCTTCCTTCATATTCGCATTCATCAGTGCGATATCTTCAAAGGTCGCTCCGGATGTTGAGAAGCCGGTAGATGTCTTAATGTATTCCGCATTGGACTCATTAACCACCTGACACATACGAATCTTTTCTTCCTCTGTCAGCAGGCAGGTCTCAATAATAACCTTCAATAACTTTCCGTTGCAAGCCTCTTTGATCGCATTGATTTCTTCGAGGATCAGATCATAACGGCCGTCTTTTACCCAGCCAATGTTGATGACCATATCGATCTCTTCTGCGCCCTCTTTTACTGCTTCCTGAGTCTCAAATACCTTTACTGCTGTTGTATTATATCCATTCGGAAAACCAATGACCGTACAAACCGGAACTTTGCCATCCAAATACTCCGCACATGCCTTCACATAAGATGGCGGAATACAGATCGATGCTGTTCCGAATGCTGCTGCATCATCACAGATCTGTTTGATCTGCTCCCATGTTGCCTGCTGTTTTAATAATGTATGATCCACTTTTGATAATACTTCTCTGTATGTCATAAAGCACCTCAATATTATTTATTTTTTTCTTTATCCTGACGGATCAAAATACGCAATGCTTCAATGCCCACTTTGATCGCACCTTCCGTATCATGAACAACCGGATTGTCAAGTCCAGCCTTCGCACGTTCCTGATTTCCCACTGCGAGGAAACAAGATCCGCAGCGCACACCGAGGAAACTGGAAACGATAAACAATGCTGCAGATTCCATCTCAGACGCTTTGCATCCGAGTTTCAGCCACGCCTGCCATTTATTTTCCAATTCATAACTTACCGGCATTAATTCCGGGTTATGCTGACCATAGAAGGAATCTTTACACTGAACTACACCTGTATGGTACGGAAATCCAAGGTTTCCTGCAGCCTGTCTGAGTGCATTAACGATATCAATGTCTGCAACCGCCGGGAACTCGATCGGAGCGTATTCCTTTGTGGTACCTTCCATACGGATCGCACCGGTAGCAACAATGATGTCTCCGCCTTTTACATTGATGTCCATACCGCCGCAAGTTCCGACACGAACAAATGTCTCCGCACCGCACTTTACAAGTTCTTCCAGTGCGATCGATGCAGACGGACCGCCAATACCTGTAGATGTAACGCTAACCTTTTCACCATCCAGATATCCGGTGTATGTCACATATTCACGATTGTCCGCGATCAGCTGCGGATCATCAAAATACTTTGCGATCTTGGCGCAGCGTTTCGGATCACCCGGCAGAATCACATATTTTCCTACATCACCCGGTTTTATATTTAAGTGATACTGTAAACCAACTTCCTCTACGTACGGCATAAAATACCTCCTTCACATTCATGTAAATAATTACTATACTATGATACCATAAATACTATACAAAGTCAAAAAACTTTATTCTACTGTCTTTAAACTTTCGACCATATCTACTTTTTTCAGTTTATAGTGGGCCACTACGTTTACAATGGCAGAAAACAACACCGTAAGAACTGCGGCATACACGTACGCATACATCGGTGCCGTACGTCCGAACATAACCTGATTGACTTCTACCGTCAGGATCAGCCAGCTATGCAGGAATCTTCCCATAACCAATCCCATCAGAATACCGAATATGGTCAGGAAAATGTTTTCTCTGTAAACATAGGCGGATGTCTCCACATCATAAAATCCCAATACTTTCAGAGTCGCCAATTCTCTTGTTCTCTCCGTAATATTGATATTCGTCAGGTTGTACAGCACGACAAAAGCAAGCACAGCTGCCGCCACAATCACAATGACTACCGCATAATCGATGCTGACCATACTTTCCGTAAATGTCTCACGAAGAGATGCGATGCGTGAAAAGGTTGCAACTCCTTCCATCTCCATCATCGTGGTTGAGATCTTTTGTGAAATCTCATCCTCCGTTGATGCACCGGTTTCCTCATCGGAATACGCAAGGAATACCACATTATTATCCGCTTCCGTCTCGAAAACAGTTTCATAATATTCCTTTGTCATATAGATATAATGCTGTGTGTAGTTCTCCGTAATATCAATGATCGGAACATCCACACGGCTGTCTCCGTCAAGTGTAATATCTTCCCCGATCTTCAGATCTAACAGTTCAGACAGTTTTTCTGTGATAATAACACCTTCATCCGGCCAAATGATTTCATCAGGATCAAGTCGATGTCTCAGATCAACAAAAGCTTCTAGCTCTTCTCGATCATTGACCGCAACGATCGTCACACCATTTTCTACTGCTGTTTCACTGGAGCTGTCAACCATTTCATTATGGCAGGCCAGCCAGCGCTCAATCTCGGATGTGTCATCTAAATACTGATACACATCTTGTCTTGCGCTGTCTGCGATCTCTTCTTCCATTCCCACTGCTACATCATACAGTAAGATTTCATCGAACTGTTTATCCAGGATCTCAAAAATGGAATTGTGAAGACCAAATCCGGTCACGATCAGCGCTGTGCAGCCTCCGATACCGATCACCGTCATCCAGAAACGTCGTTTATAACGGAGCAGATTTCGCATGGTCACTTTCCATGTAAAGTTCAAGCTTCTCCATAACGGTCCGATATGCTCCAGGAATACACGTTTGCCTGCTCGAGGAGCCTTCGGCCGCATGAGAGCCGCAGGAGCCGCTGCCAGCGTAGAACCGCATGCCCACAATGCTGCGCCTGTCGTACAAAGGACGGCTGCCAAAACAGCCGTAATGCTCACAAACGGCTGGAACATGAATTCCAACGGAGGCATTACATACATAATATTGAACGCATTGGCAATGACCAGAGGGATCAGTTTTCCGGCCATTGCCGCCTCTGGCTGCGTATTCCCATTCTCTATGAGTTGGAAGTCTGTAACCATTGGCAGAAAAATCACATTCTACATTAACCCAATCTTCCCAACTTTTCCAATCGTCACT
>JAFOCX010000077.1 GCA_017380975.1 Lachnospiraceae bacterium | reverse complement strand
GTTCTTTAAATATGTACCAACTGCGATTGTCTTAAATACTTCAGAGAAGTTCACCCACTGAAGTGTCTCCGGCCATAATGTTAACGGCACGGATAAAGTTTCTTTTAATGTCTGCAGAGCTGTACTGATCATCCAGAAGAATGGGAAGGCCATGACAATAATCAGAAGAATCTTCGCAGCAGCATCTACAATCGTTTTAAATTTTTCTAATGATTTATTTCTCTCAACCATAGTTGCTCTCCTCTTTACTGATAATGTACGCGTTTTTTACCAACGAGGAACTGTACATATGTGACTACGACTACGAAGAACAGAAGTACCATACCTGCGGCGCATGCCTGACCCGGCTTTCCGTAGTTATAAGCGTAATCATAGATGTAATATACCAGTGTATTGGTAGAGTTCAGCGGGCCACCGCCTGTCATGATGCTTACACTGTCGAATACCTTGAAGGATGCAATAACCGCAACGACGGATGTAAACAGGATGGTCGGTGAGATCATCGGCAGTGTGATCTTAAAGAATGTACGAAGAGCCGGAGTGTCATCCATCTCGGCCGCTTCATATACGCTTGTCGGAATGTTCTGTAATGCTGCCATGATCAGAAGAACATAATATCCAAGTCCTTTCCATACCATTACCAGAGACATAGAGAATAATGCTGTATCCGGAGAAGAAAGGAATGTGAACGGTTCAAATCCAAGGGCTGTAAGGATCGCATTGAAGAAACCGTTCTTGGAATCCATTAACCACAGGAACAATGTAGATACGGAAACTACAGAGATAATATGCGGTGTAAAGATAAAGGTCTGTGTGATCTCGTTTAGTTTCTTATTCTTTTTACCATTCAGCCATACTGCAATTACAATAGAAAGAACCATGGTAAGAACAACTGTGATCAATGTGTAGACACCTGTATTCACAAGTACTTCATGGAAGTCCTCAGATTCAACGAGTGCCATGTAGTTATCCATTCCGACAAACTTCGGATTTTTAGAAATTATGCTACCTCCAAGGAAGGAGCGATAGAACAGATATCCTAACGGATATACCGTAAATGCGATAAGAAGAACAATTGCCGGAAGTGCCATCATGAAACCGGTCAGGCGCTCTCTCTTTTCGTTTTGACCTGCAACATATTCGACTTTATTTTCTTTGCTCATGTATTAGCACCCCCTGTTATCTAAATACACAAACGATTTCTTTTTTCAGCTCTTCTATGAACGGAATTCTGTATGTGTCGGCGCCAAACAGATACATGCTGTCAAATGCAACGCTGAATTTCACGTTTGTATCAACCGGCATATCCACATCTGTCTTGCACATAACAACACCGAATTTTGTTTCCAGAGAGTAAATGATCTCAGAACCGAGCATCTCGCGAGTCGCAACTTTTGCCGGGATGTTGATTCCCTCGTTCTCTGCGATTTCAGCCAGACGTACTTTTTCCGGACGGAAACCAAGTTTCACATTGTTCTTAAGATAACCGTCAATAATGTTTGTCTGCGGGCTGCCTACGAACTGAGCAGTATAGATGCAGTTCGGGTTATGGTATAATTCAGCCGGGCTGGACTGCTGCACGATCTTACCTTTATCCATAAGAACGATATCAGTTGCCATGGACATCGCCTCTACCTGATCATGAGTTACGTATACGAATGTAGTACCCATCTTTTTATGCATATTGATCAGCTCGACACGCATTGCTCCACGAAGCTTTGCATCAAGGTTGGAAAGCGGCTCGTCCATCATGAATACTTTCGGCTCTTTTACCATCGCTCTGGCTAACGCTACACGCTGTCTCTGACCGCCGGAAAGGTTTGCCGGCATTCTGTCAAGATACTCAGTGAGGCCTACTACTTCACATACTTCTTTGATTCTTCTGTCGCGCTCCTCTTTCGGGATTTTTTTGTTGATCAGACCAAATTCAATGTTATCTCTTACAGTCATGGTCGGATACAGAGCATAGTTCTGGAATACCATGGAAATATCACGTTTACCCGGAGCAACATCATTTACACGTGCTCCATCGATCAGAATGTCGCCGCTTGTTACAGTCTCAAGACCGGTGATCATACGTAATGTTGTGGATTTACCACAGCCGGATGGGCCTACCAGCACAGTAAAGGAACCATCCTTAATTTCCAGATTTAAGTTCTCGATTACGGGTGTGTCTTTGCCGTATGCTTTCTTTACGTTTTTTAAAGAAATAGAACTCATAATAATCTCCTCCTGCTTGTTTTTTATTAGAATCGGTTATTGTAACCGATTACTTTTATGATTTTATTTATTCAACTTCTGTATAAATATCCAGAAGTTTTTGCCTGCATTCTGAATCCAGTCCAAGGGTATTTATGAAAAACTGTTCAACACTTCCGTACTGTTCTATAAGAGAGTTAAGAAAGCTTTCTATATAGACCCAATCCACTGACTCCAGAATACGCATTTCTTCGATCACATCCTCTTCGGCGCCTCTGTTCCGCATACGCGCAAGAAGATTTTCACGATAAATACTGTTTTGCTCATTCGTGTATAAGTAATCTTCTTTTGCAACTTCCAAATCAGCCCCCAGGAATAATAAAAGCAAAACACCCAGTACACCTGTGCGGTCTTTTCCGGATGTACAGTGCCATACCAGGGAACCTTCCTTCTGGTTCAAAAGGACTTCAAAGAATTCACGGATACGATTGATACAATCCTCATTTTGAGCCATCTGCCCATACATACCTTCTAATAATTTCCTGGATCCTCCATCTTCTAACAAGGATTTTGCACGATTAATCGCAAAAAGAGAAATAGAAAGTCCATAATCTTCCCTTGAAATTGCTTTTTTCTCACCCGTAAGAAGACAGATCCTCTTTAAAGATGCACCTTTAAGATCAACATCGGGATGTTCGGAAATCTCCTGATCATTTCTTAAATCTACGATGGTTGTAACATTCCAGGTCTCGTGTAAAAGGCGTTGATCACGTTCTGAAAGATCAGAAAGTCTTCCCGAGCGGATTAATTTTCCGACCTTCATACGACGTCCATCCTTTAGAGGAAGCCCGCCTAAATCTCTGACGTTTAAAGCTCCATCTAATATTATAATTCTGTGTTCATGGTTCATTTTTTACCTCTGTCGTATATTTTTCCATTCTTCACTCTATCTCCATTTCATGATACCACCCCGTCTTTTGTCACATTTTGCTATTTTCAACAATGAATTTGTTATTTTTCACAACAAAAATACCGCATCAAAACGGATGCGGTTAAATAAATAAACGCCGTATCAGATACACTGATACGGCGCTGTTTATACGATTATGTATTTAGAATTAGTTCTTTTTTACATCTTTGAATTTCTGAGCGATCTTGATAAGAAGCTCTACTGTCTTCTCCATAGACTGGATGCAGATGAACTCATATTTACCATGGTAGTTGTGGCCGCCTGTGCAAAGGTTCGGACACGGAAGACCTCTGTAGGAAAGTCTTGCACCATCTGTACCGCCGCGAACCGGTGTAACAACCGGTGTATCAATGCCAAGTTCTTTGAAAGCTTCTGCAGCGATGTCAAGTAAGAACATATGCGGAAGGATCTTCTCTGCCATGTTGTAGTAGGAATCATTCATCTTGATCTCTACTGTGCCTTCGCCATATTTTGCATTTAAGAATGCAACAACCTGGTTAACGAGTGCTTTTCTGTTTTCAAAAATCTCCATGGAATGGTCACGGATGATGTAATTCATAACTGTGTTCTCTACATTACCTTCCATGTTGTTTAAGTGGAAGAAACCTTCGTACATCTCTGTGTACTGCGGTCTGTCAAATGCCGGAAGCATGTTATCGAACTCCATAGCGATCTGAACGGAGTTTTTCATCTTTGCTTTTGCACTGCCCGGATGAATGTTCTGGCCATGTACAAATACTCTTAAAGATGCTGCGTTGAATGTCTCATATTCCATAGAACCCCAAGCGCCGCCGTCAACTGTGTAAGCAAAGTCTGCACCGAAGCCTTCAACGTCAAAGTTATCAACGCCGTGACCGATCTCCTCGTCCGGTGTGAATGCAACTTTGATTGTACCATGCGGGATCTCCGGATGATTGATCAGATACTCAGCCATGCACATGATCTCTGCGATACCTGCTTTATCGTCAGCACCAAGTAATGTGTGACCGTCAGCTGTGATCAGATCCTGACCGATATAGTCTTTCATGAACGGGAACATGGACGGGCTTAATACGAACTCTGTATCGCCTAATTTGATGTCGCCGCCATCGTAGTTTGTAATGATCTGCGGGTTTGTCGGATCATCCGGATAATCCGGAGATGTATCCATATGTGCAAGGAATCCGATTGTCGGGCAATCTGCTTCTACTGTAGCCGGAATTGTACCGTAAACGTAGCAGCGATCACTCATGGAAACATCCTGTACACCGATCTCTTCTAACTGATTTTTAAGATATTTAGCAAGTTCAAACTGCTTATCTGTACTCGGGTTGATCTTTGTGTCACCAGCGGACTGAGTGTCATAAGATGCATACTTTAAGAAATAATCAACAACTTTAGACATATTCCTTCTCCTTTATAATTAAAATACTAATTTGGTCAATAAACCAAATTCCCCAACAAATATCATATCATACTTGTTGGGGAATGTCCACGCTAACCTAGTTTCCCTGAAGAATTCTTGCAATTTCAGAATCTTCGTTGAGAATGATCGTCTTGTTGGAGCCTTTCAGGCTTGCCTTTAAAGCATCCAGACTTCTAAGGTAGTTATAGTATTCAGCTTTGCCTTCATCATTGTATGCCTCGGAGAGGATACGCATGTACTCTGCTTCACCCTCTGCACGAATCTTCTCTGCCTTTGCTTTTGCTTCAGAGATTAATACGGACACTTCACGGTCAGTGGAGTTTTTAATAACATTGGACTCGTACTGACCATCCGCAATGTATCCTGCAGCGATGTTCTGACGCTCAGAGATCATACGCTGATATACAGACTCTTTATTGGAATCCGGAAGGTCTAACATCTTAGTTTCAACCTTTTTAACTGTAATTCCGTAGCTGTCCAGAGAATCTCCGATCTTATCTGTGATCATTTGTGCCAGTTTTCCGTCACGGCCAGAAATAACATCAGCCTGATCAGTAGAAGAAATGACGTTTTTAACTGCATTATAAACCACTACAGAAATACGGCTCTCTGCATTTGCTTTATTTGCTCCGAGGCGTGACAGATACTCTAACGGATCTGTTACGGACCATAAGGCAAAGGAGTCTGTTACCATTACCTTTTTATCTCTGGTGTTTACCTCGCTCGGAACAAGGTCATAAACCATTTCATAGTTCGGAATAGACATGGTTGTCTGAATGAATGGGATCTTGAAGCTGAGACCCGGTTCATCGATGACTTTTACAACCTTTCCGAACTGAAGGATCAGCTTATATTCGTCATTGTATGTGCTTACGATACTGGAGCCGCCGACAACCAGTACAAGAACGAGAACAATGACCGCAACAAAAGATTTACTTAATTTCTTCATATCATTCTCCTCCTTTCTTACTGACCGATTGTTGATGTAAACGGCTCTAACGGAAGCATTGTCTGTGTACCGCTTCCATTGTCAATGATTACCTTTAATTCCGGAAGGATTTCTTCCATTGTCTCAAAGAACATACGCTTCTTTGTGATCAGCGGGTACTTCACGTACTCTGCGTAAGTATCCTCAAATCGAGCTACCTGACCGGTTGCCTCGTTGATACGCTCCTGTTTGAATGCCTCTGCCTCCTGGATCAGCTTATCAGCTTCAGCCTTTGCTTTCGGAATATTTTCAGACTGGTATTTTTTCGCTTCATTGATCGCGGTCTCCATACCCTGTTTCGCATCTTCTACGGCTTTAAACGCGTTTCCTACATCCTCTCGCGGCATATCAGAGTCCTGAATGGAAACATTATAAATACCATAACCAATGTTCTCGTCAACCAGTCTCTGTGTCAGCTGTTCTTTGATACGTTCCTGAATCTGTGTCTTTCCGGTTGTAATAACTTCATCTACATTGTACATACCAACCGTATCACGAATATAGCTCTGTGCCAGATTTTTAATAATGTCCTCATATACAGTTCTGTGACGAACTGCCTGGATCGGATCTGTAACCATGTATTCGATGTAGAAATCGACATTCGTCAGGTTAAAATCTTTTGTGATCATTAAACTTTCGTTTTCGATCGTAACCGGAGTATCCGGAGATGCTCCATACGCACGGTTCGGATCAGTTGTATAACCGATCTGCATGCCTGTGATCTCTTTTGATACTTTTGTTACTTTCTGAATAAACGGGATTTTAAAATGAAGACCGGAAGACTCTACAACTGCCGGGCTTCCAAATGTCGTAACAACACCCATCTCCTGTTCACTGAGTGTATAATAACTGCTCAGCGCAGAAATACCTAAAATTACAACAAGTACTGCAATACCAATGCCTTTTCCAATGTGACCGGCATTAATTTTCACGTTCATTCCTCCTCCGGATGCAGGACGTTTTGTCTTCTTCGGTGTACCATGTTCGTCCTGTTCAAATACTACATTGTCTTCTTGATTTTCTTTCTTCTTGGAAAAGTCGCTCATCATCTGATCCAGTGCACCGCTCTTCTTTAAAGAAGAAACGCCAAATGCAGCCAGCATAACAAGCCAAATAAGCATTTCTATCATAAAATTTGCTTTTCCTCCTGTTTGTATTTTATATTATATGGATTCTTTACGATCTAGATCCATCTGCAGCTGTTCCAGATAATGAACGAGCATGTCACGATGTGTTCGAATCTTCCATGCTCTCGGAACAACTTCCTCATAAGTAAAGCTTTTTCGTCCTCCGCCTTCCATCCGTTTCCAATATTCGTAAATTACATCAAACGGAATATAATAAATCTCATCTTCCGACGTATAGGAAAGTATGATAAACGCCACTCCACCTTGATCCTCGAATTCATGCATAAATTCAATCTGGTGAGGATGAATGTTTTGAAGAGGAAAGGTCTTTACCGCACACTCCTTGGCATCAAAACAGATTGGAATGCCCTGAACCGCGCCAATATAGTCAACCGTACTCTTCGTATCGAAATATGCCAGTGTAATATGACGACTGGCTTTATCAATCTCGATCGGAGTGATCGGAGTCGGAACCTTCTGGATCAATGCCAGTTTATGTTCACGGTAACTATCATTGGTTCGATTGATCAGATCTTCTAATGTGGATCCGCGAAGCCCTCTGGTTTTCCATGTTCCCATCGTTTACTCCTTCCTCTTTTCTGAAAAAATATTAATTGAGATCTTCGCCCTCAATCACTTTCATAAAGTCTTTCGGAAGCTGGGCCTCATAGGCTTTTCCGCTCAAATAAGAAAACGGCTCTTTTAAATCCGGAAACTCCAGACGATAAGAATGAAGAAGCTGGGATCGAATATGGTATTTATCTTCCGCATTGAGCTGATTCTTATTTCTAAAAGATCCATATTTTGAATCGCCCAAGATTGGATGTCCGATCGATGCAAGGTGAGCACGGATCTGATGGGAGCGTCCGGTAATCAAAGTTACTTTTAATAAAGTATATCTTCCGTTTGTTGCCAGAGGTTCGTATTTTGTACGGATTGGGAGAGAATCCTTCACTTCACTTCTGAAAATCTGAACTTTGTTTGTTGCCTCATCTTTTAACAACCATCCATCAATGGTCCGGCTGTCTTTCATCTCGCCTTTTACGATACACTGATAGTATTTGTGAATACTTCTGTCGCGAAATACTTCGGAAAGCATCTGCAAACCGGCTAAAGATTTACCACATGCAACAATTCCACTTGTGTTGCGGTCCAGTCGGTTACAGATGGATGGGCGAAAGCTTCGCATAGATTCTTCCGTGATGGCTCCTGAATCCAATAAATAGTCGATCAAATATTCGACAAGTGAAACATCGCTTTCTTTTGCTTTCTGAGACAGCATTCCACTTGGCTTATTGATCAGGACAATGTGATCATCCTCATAGATCACATCCAGTTTTTGTTTCTTGGTATTCTGGATTTTCTGAACTTTGACTTCTGTAAAACCGGCGATTGTTTCGTCAGATAAAAACAGCTTAACAATATCTCCTTCCGCCAGTTTTTCAGCACCTTCGCATTTTTTTCCATTTAGTGTGATGTTCTTTTTGCGCATCATCTTATAGAAAAAACTCTTTGGCGCCAGATTCATATATTTCGCAAGGAACTTGTCCAATCGCTGACCGGCTTCATTTTTGCCAATGGTAATTTCCTGCATATTCTCAGTTCCTTTCCTCAATTACATGGAGAGACCCAGAATTACTTTTGTAATATACTCGGTGCTTCCGTCATCATCTTCCTCAGTCAGATCTCTTAAAGATGCAAGACGATTCAGATAATTCTTTTTCTCAACCATGATCTTTGCATTTCCGTCCAATTTCCATCCGATCAAAATCTCATTGATAAATTTTTCTGCTTTCTTAATATCCACTTTTTTATCCGGGCAGAATAAATATAAGCCGGTCGGATGGATCACTGCCACATCAATCGGCATAATGAGATCCGTGTTGGTAATGATCAGATCATAAAATACTGTAAACTTCTGTTCATACGGTTTTACAGCATCATACAGTTCTTTAGGCGCTGTTTTAAATTTCCAGCTTACCAACATCGGAGATGCCAGGTTCGCCATCGGAAGTACAAGAAGGATCGCTGTGATCATCATCATTTTCTTCATATCTTCCCATGTTACGAAAAATCTGCCGATTAAAATCGCTGCAATGGCAACTGCAAAAATAGACACATTACGGATCTGAGCTTTTTTATGAGCATCACGGTATCCATAATGACCTTTTCTGATTTTATGTTTGTTCAAATTCGTATCCTCTTTTCGTGTGTAATACTAGTTATTTAATGAATTTCATGATCAGATCATGAGGCAAAAATTTACATAGCAGATAAAATCCTTTCATAATCGGTCCTGAGATCGACATCGATTTTCCCATTAAGCTGTCTGAGATTGCATGCTTCACGACCACTTCCGGCTGCGAAATTACTGCCTTTTTGTATAATGGTAATTTCTTTCCGTTTAAAGCATAATCGAAGAATTCTGTTTCAACAGAGCCGGGACATACAGCTGTCACGGAAATATTTCTTGATTTTAGTTCATGAGCCAAAGCTCTGCTGTGACTAAGAACATAGGATTTTGTAGCTGCATATACTGCAAAACCCGGCTGTGGTACAAATGCAGCTGCCGAAGCGAACTGGATGATCCTGCTGTTTGCAGAAATATACGGAAGTACAAGTTCTGTTACCGCGGTCAATGCTTCGACATTGAGTCGGATCATATTAGAAGATTCTTCGGACGTCAATTCTCCGATTTTACCATATTTCCCACATCCAGCAGAATTTACGAGGATTTTCACATCCGGGTTTACCACT
>JAFOCX010000076.1 GCA_017380975.1 Lachnospiraceae bacterium | reverse complement strand
AAGGAGTTGCCGAAACATCATGGAAAACTCCGACAAAATTATAGCACATTTGATTTTGGAAGACAATGTACACAATGTACTGAATTGTCATAAAAAATGTTAAGAACCTGTTAAGAAAATAAAAGTTTTATGAGGAAAATAGAACCTTTTTCAAATGGTTTGACAAACAGAATCAAGGGGAACTATAATAGCAATAGAATTCAAAATGGAAAATTTGCGCATAATAAAGGAAAGGAATGCTGAGATGAATTTACTTAACAAACTGGAACGCAAATTTGGCAAATATGCGATTCCGAATCTGATGTATTATGTCGTGATTTTATATGCGATGGGTCTTGTGATCAGCACATTGGCTCCGCAGGTCTATATGGAGTACTTGATGTTAGATGCAAGCAAGATCCTCCGCGGACAGATCTGGCGCTGTGTGACATTTATGATGTGGCCAATGTCCGGAGGCATTTTTATCAATGTTTTAGTCATCTACTGCTACTATAATATGGGAAGAGTTCTGGAGTATATGTGGGGCTCCTTCCGTTTTAATCTGTACTTTTTGCTTGGCGTCGTAGGCCATGTGCTTGCAGCGATCATTATTTACCTGGCATTTGGTATCGTATATCCGCTGACAGTTGAGTATTTGAACTTCTCACTGTTCTTCGCGTATGCGATGACATTCCCGGATAACCAGTTCCTGTTATTCTTTGTAATTCCGATCAAAGCCAAATGGCTGGCATTGTTTGACGGTATGTATTTCCTGTACGGATTCGTATTCGGCGGAGTGGCGACAAAAATCGCCGTTGTCATGTCCTTACTGAACTTTATCGTATTCTTCTTCCTATTTAAAGGAAGCCGATACAATCCAAAGGAGATCCGACGCAAGCAGCAGTTTAAAGCACAGATGAATCAGACCACCCATGAAGCGAAACGCGCAGGCCGCCATCGCTGCGCAGTATGCGGTATTACAGATTTGGACAAGCCGGACATGACATTCCGCTATTGCTCCAAATGTGAAGGCGATTTCGAATACTGTCAGGATCATCTGTATACCCATCAGCATGTAACACGCGGCGGAATGGATCCAAGGCAAAGCCGAACTTAGTAGAGCGAACATCCCGTATAATGAGGCAACAAACTAAGAAAACTATAAATATTTCCAGGAGGAGAGCATGAACAAGAAAACAAAGATCATCTGCACAATGGGACCAAACAGTGACAACAGAGAGATTATGAAACAGCTGGTTTTAAATGGTATGGATGTGGCTCGTTTCAATTTCTCTCATGGAACACACGACGAACAGAGAGCTCGTTATCTGCAGCTTAGAGAAGTTGCGGAAGAATGTGGTGTTCCGATTGCTGCGCTCCTTGATACAAAAGGACCGGAAATCCGTACTTGCACATTGAAAGACGGTAAGAAGGTAACCTTAAAAGAAGGTCAGGAATTTATTCTGACAACAGAAGAACTGATCGGCGATGAAAATATGGTGCAGATCAACTATGACGGTCTCAATGAGGATGTTGCAGAGGGCAACCGTATCCTGATCGACGATGGTCTGATCGAACTTCATGTAAAATATGTAGATGGACCGAAGATTTACTGTACCGTGATCAACGGCGGTGAACTTGGTGAGAGAAAAGGTGTCAACGTACCGGGCGTAAAGATCAAACTTCCGGCTCTGACAGATAAAGATAAAGAAGATATCCGTTTCGGTATGGAAATGGGATTTGACTGCGTGGCAGCATCCTTCATTCGTTCCGCAGATGCGATCCAGGAGATCCGTGAGATCTTAAAAGAGGGAAATTCCTCCATGGGAATCATTGCAAAGATTGAAAATGAAGAAGGTCTGGACAATCTGGATGCGATCATCGAAGCCAGCGACGGTATCATGGTTGCCCGCGGCGACCTCGGTGTAGAAGTTGCTCCGGAGAAACTTCCGTATTTACAGAAGATGATGATCGAAAAGTGCAGCCAGGCATGTAAGATCGTTATCACAGCAACTCAGATGTTAGACTCCATGATCCGCAATCCGCGTCCGACTCGTGCAGAAGTGACAGACGTTGCGAACGCGGTTTACGATGGTACAGACGTTGTAATGCTTTCAGGTGAAACAGCCAACGGTAAATATCCGGTAGAAGCATTAAAGATGATGGTACAGATCGTCACAGAGGCAGAGTCTCATTTAGGCGATACGTTCTACAAAGTAAGAAGAGTCGGTGAGACAAGCAGCCACGATATTTCCAACGCAGTATGTTATGCATCCGTAACAACAGCAAGAGCATTGGAGGCGAAAGTGATCCTTTCCCCGACCATCTCTGGATATACAGCGCGTATGCTTTCCAAGTGGCATCCGGCTCCGAGAATCATCTGCGTATCCGCAAATCAGGAGTCCGTACGCAGAATGCAGTTATACTGGGGCGTAACACCACTCCTTGGCGCCTGGGCAGAGAATATCGATGATAAGATCAAGCATGCGATCGATGTGCTGAAAGAAAAAGAGATCGTTGATGAAGGTGACCTTGTAGTTGTTACTGCAGGAACTCTTGGCCACTCCAGAAAGAATGAGCCGGCGACAGCAACAAACGGTATGCGTGTAGTTGTGGTTGATTAATATGGAAAATGATTTGAGCAGGAAGTGTTTATTGCACTTCCTGCATTTTTTATTCCATGCAATGAAAAAACCCTGTACCAAAAGGTACAGGGTTCTATCATTAGGATTTCGATTTCAAAAAGGTTTTTAGGATAAAGGATTCATTTGTTCCGTGCATTTCTTATGGTTAAAGTATACCACGTTATCTCAAAAAATGATTGTATATTTTTTGAATGAATTATGAAGAATTTCTTAAGATTACAAAGAGTTCTTTCGAATTGGTGTTCATGTCCCTTCCAAAACCCTCGCGCCATCCCACCCGGAATCAGCGCGGCCCACGATCGACAACATAGAGTGGCTTTTTTACAGAGGCAGTGGTTCTTCCACTGCCTCTGTT
>JAFOCX010000075.1 GCA_017380975.1 Lachnospiraceae bacterium | reverse complement strand
AGATGCCAGAATCACGACGATATATTAGGGTTGTAAAGAATAATAAGAGCTGTATCTGACAGAAAATCCCGTACATATCACAAATTTGAGATAGTACGGGATTTTCTACAGATTGCTCTTTATTATTTTTACTAACCTAAATATCCCCGTCCGCAATCTGCTTCAATTCTTCTTCCTGCACAATCCGGTATCCGTGTGGCGTTTTCTCCAGGATCCCATCTTTTACAAATTCAGCCAGCACATACAATAGATGTCGATAGGTTACGCCAAGATAAGCAGCAGTTTCCGTGTGGCGTTCGCGGTAGAGTCCGTTGTTGGCGGTCAGCAAGATAAAGGATGCAAGTTTTGTCTTCAGCGGATATGCCTGATTGCGAGAATAATTTTGCACATCACTTAGAGTCTTGCGACTCAGAAATTTGCATAGATTCTGCAAGAATACAGTATCCTGCAACAGCTGTGCTTTGCAGGAAAGATCAATGGAAAAACAGAGGCAAGCACGGAGGGCAGTGACACCGTGACAAGCACTCTGGTCATTTACCATCTCCATTTCTCCGATAAAGCAGGGGGCTTCCAGGAAGTTGACCAAAGTAACCGTTCCGTTTTTGTGGGTAATGAATACTTTGGCGCGTCCATTTAAGAGGAAATATAAATGATTGGATTTCGTACCCTCTTGTAAAATAACGTCTTCCGGATCGAAAGCAAGCAGGCTGGTATAGGGACGTATATCGAATCCGAAGAACTGATCAAAATGATACTGTTCCCAGTATTCTTCAAATAAATTTTGAGAATCGATCTGTTTCATAAAACTACCTCGCAGAAAACAATATGAGAAATCTCATACCCATTATACCATGACTTCGTGTATAATCAAAAGAAACAGAAACATGAAGGAGATTATATGGAACCGAGAACATTATTAGAAATATTAGAGGTTGCAGAACGTTTAAAAGATGCGACCAGACACTGCTATACAAGCAAGGGAAGACATGAAAGTGTAGCGGAGCACAGCTGGATGATGACATTAATGGCATTTTTCCTTCGTGAGGAATTTCCGGATGTGAATATGGATAAGGTGATCGAAATGTGTATCATCCATGATCTTGGGGAAGCGTTTACCGGGGACATTCCGGCATTTGACAAAACAAGTGCAGATGAAGAAACGGAAGAAGCACTGCTTTATGGCTGGGTAAAATCGCTGCCTGAGCCGTTTGCAGGAAAAATGCTTGCATTGTATGAGGAAATGGCGAAACGTGAGACGAAAGAAGCAAAAGTATATAAGGCGATCGATGGCCTGGAAGCTGTGATCCAGCACAATTTTTCAGATCTCTCAACCTGGATCCCGAGGGAATATGAATTAAATAAGACGTATGCATACGATAAAGTGGCATTTTCTGAGTATTTAACTGCACTTCGAGATGAAGTAAAGAAGGATACGATGGAGAAATTAAACAAATAAGAATGGGGCTGCAGCACGAGGAAATTCGTGCGCGGCCCCATTTTCTGTATGAATCGGAATATTAATTTTCGTCGATCAATTCATCCTGTTTGAACAATGCTTCTGCCTGAGCGATCCGATCTTCGATCAGCAGTTTCCATGCGTCGGGAACTCGCAGAGCATCTCCGCTTCCATCGGTATTATTTGCGATCATGCCTAAATAATCACCTGGGAAATGGCTCAAATGGGATGGTATTACAATATCAACCGGAACATTTACGAGCTTTTTTAAAGAATTCAAATAGTCTTCCTGCAAGGATGCCGGGAGTCCATTCTGCAGTAATTCTGCTTTGGATAATCCGTTTAATCCCAGACCGCCATGCATACCCAGTAATGTCGTTCTGTTGTTATGGACCGTAATGAAAAATGACGTGCAGCCTGGTGTATGACCGGGAGTATGTACCGGCTGAATTTGGATGTTTCCGAAATCCATCATATCATCATAATTATAATAACCGGTCACCTCGAATTCCGGTGCGTGTTCTTCCTCCAAGATCAAGTCTCTTCGTTCTGTCAGGAAGAATGCATCACCTTTCGGAAACCAGATTTCACAGCCGCTGTATTCCTGCACGATTCTCAGTCCGCCGGTATGATCCACATGCCCATGTGAAATCAGGACTTTTTTAATATCCTTCGGATCAAAGCCGACCTTTCGGATGGACTCGAACAATAAATACACCGTTTCCTGCAGTGCCGCATCAATTAAAACAAGTCCCTCAGATGTGTCCAGTAAATAACTGCCCACATATTTGTTTCCGACATAATAAACATGAGGAATGACCTGATACGGTGCCATTTCTGTCTGCCACGGATTTGCCATGAAATTGCGCAGATCTGCCATAGCAGTCTCATAAGTACGGCGTGCTGTTTCGTTAATCTGCATAGCCAGCCTCCTTATTTCGGCTCTTTTCCTTCTCTGAAGATTCGGATCATTTCTCGTGTCAGACTGATTCCGTCATCCTCTGCCGGAAGTTCATCTCTGCTGAACCACTCAGCGGAAGCTAATTCATCCTCATCCAGATGAACCACGTCATCACCATCCAGATCACAGAAATAACCAACAGAAAGATTGCCTGCGATGCCCCACGGCTGGCTCTTGTAGTAACGGACATTTTTCACTTTCAGACCTACCTCTTCCAGAACTTCACGCTCAACAGCTTCTTCGGCAGTCTCACCAATCTCGATAAAACCAGCTAAAAGGCCATAACGTTTGAAGTTACGATTTGCATAGGTGCTGAGCATCAGTTTGTCACCATTGATCAGACCGATGATCGCAGCCGGTGCGATACGCGGGAAGATCAGGTTTCCGCAATTCGGGCAGCGCATCATACGCTCTTTTTCATCATGAACCGTCGGAGTCGCGCAGTTTCCGCAGTAACGGTTTACACGGTACCAGTTATATAAATGCCATGCAGTCATCATCGCAAAGCAGATATTTTTGGAAGTTCTCTGGCGGAGAGACATCGCCGGCTCATATGCATAATAGGTATCAGCCAGATCGCCGGCCTCACCCATCCAAAGGAAATAACGGTCTCCCTGCATGGTGAAAATATACTGCATCTCGTCTGCATGCCAATGATTCCAGTCTTTGCACCATTCCTTTACCTGTCCCCAAGTCGGAAGGGAAAGTTCATCATTGCTCTCACGGTGTACCAGCATGCCTTTTCCCTGTACACAGACAACAATGTCATTATCATTCGGAGTTTCTTTGTGGTACTGGTTATCCAGACGACCATAATCAAGATCTTGTAACATGGTATTGCTCCTTTAAATTATGTGACATAAAAATGACCAAATCGGTCGATCGTATAAGCTTCTAAAATTATTCTATTCAGTTCAGAGTTGTTTGTCAATGAGGAGAATTGTGTGCAATAGAGTGCTGGCAATTTAACTGGCGGTTGTTCATGTTTTGAAGAGATTTGTGCTATGATTTATATACCGAAGATATAGATAAGAAACAGGAGGAAGCTTATGAGTGAAGAAACAAGAATGATCATGGAAGAATTAAGACAGATGAATAAGACCATGTCGGAGATGAGATCTGATATTTCAGAGTTGAAAAGTGACGTATCGGAATTGAAGGCAGATGTGGCAGTATTGAAAACGGATGTGGCAGTATTGAAAACGGATGTGGCAGTATTGAAAACGGATGTGGCAGTATTGAAAACGGATGT
>JAFOCX010000074.1 GCA_017380975.1 Lachnospiraceae bacterium | reverse complement strand
CTCGGTGCATATACCATCGGTATCAGAAGAACCAATAAAAACAAACCGGAATACCTGGATGAGCAGTATACTCTGGACGAGATCGATAACCTCCTTCCGAGAGCTGATATCGTCGCTATGGTGCTTCCGGGCGGCGAAGCGACTCATCACCTGATGGACGAGAGAAGACTTCGTCTGATGAAGAAAGGTTCTTATCTGATCAATGTGGGCCGCGGCAATGCGATCGATCCGAAGGCATTATTAACTGTGATGCAGGAAGGTCATCTTGGCGGCTGTGGTCTTGATGTAACAGAACCGGAACCGCTTCCGGCAGATGATCCGCTTTGGGCATGCGGCAATGTGGTGATCACTCCGCACGTGGCAGGAAACTTCTTCCTTCAGGAGACATTCGAAAGAATTGTTCGTATTGCAGGAACGAATATGGAAGCATGGGCAAATGACAGAGAGTTTACAACAATCGTGGATTTTGCAACAGGATATAAGAAATAAAAAGAAACAGGCTGCTGTAGGTGAACACTATGGCAGCCTTTTCAATTGCAGATAGAATCTCCTTGTGATAAAATGTAATTGTGAAAAATTGCGTCAAAGTGAGGTGACAGATCATGTCATATATTTCATTTGAAGATGTACAAAAAATATATCAGATGGGTGAAGTGACCATTCATGCGGTGGATGGTGTCAACTTCCATATCGAAAAGGGTGAGTTTGCGATCATTGTAGGACCGTCCGGCGCAGGAAAGACGACGGTCTTAAATATGTTGGGCGGTATGGATGCCTGCTCCGGAGGCGTGATCCAGGTGGATGGTGCTCTGGTCAGCAACTATAATTCCAGGCAGCTGACGACGTATCGCCGTCATGATATCGGCTTTGTATTCCAGTTTTATAACCTGGTACAGAACCTGACGGCTCTTGAAAACGTAGAGCTGGCGGCACAGATCTGCAAGAATCCGCTGGATGCGAAGGAAGTTCTGGAACATGTCGGACTTGGCCACAGGCTCGGAAACTTTCCTGCACAGCTTTCCGGCGGTGAACAGCAGCGTGTGGCGATCGCACGAGCACTGGCAAAGAATCCGAAACTGCTTCTCTGTGATGAACCGACAGGAGCACTTGATTATGTGACCGGAAAACAGATTTTAAAGTTATTACAGGATACCTGTCGTCAGGAAGGAATGACGGTTGTCGTGATCACGCATAATACGGCATTAACGCCGATGGCAGACCGCGTGATCCGGATAAAAAACGGAAAAGTTGCGTCTATGGAACTGAATGAACATCCGACACCGGTGGAGGAGATCGAATGGTAGGAAAAGGAAGAAAAAATCGTCTGCTTACCGATGCATTTCGTGAGGTGTGGAACACCCGCAGCCGCTTTTTCTCGATTCTGATCTTGTCCGCACTGGCAGTTGCGTTTCTTTCAGGAATTAAGATCACAGCTCCGGATATGCAGCATACCGCCGACCGATTTTATGATGCTCAAAACGTCATGGACGGTTATGTGTTATCTACCCTGGGTCTGGTTGAAGACGATATGGAAGCATTAAAGGCCGTGGACGGAATTCTGGATGTAGAAGGCGGCTACACGCTGGATGCAAAAGCATTGGACGGTGTCGTGATCGTACGTTCCATACCGGAGCGCATGAACATGCTGGAACTGTTGGAGGGACGGTTGCCTGAAGCGATGAATGAATGTGTGACAGAGGAAAATCTTCTGATTCAGCTGGGACTTCAGATCGGTGACCATCTGCCTTTGGTGACAGATGAAGATAATGAGGATACGCTGAGCACGTTTGATTATACGATCGTCGGTACGGTGAAAAGTCCGTTATACATGGGACCGGATCGCGGAACTTCTTCCCTTGGAACAGGTTCCGTTGATGGATTTGTATACATTCCTAAAGAGAGCTTTACGGTAGACTATTATACCGTTGCTTTTTTCACGGCCGACGGATTGATGGAACTGAATACTTACAGTGATGAGTACGATGACCGGATCGATGCATTGATTGACAGCATGGAAGCATTTGCCGATGAGCGGGCAATCCTTCGAAGAGAGAATCTGGTTGCGGATGCACAGAAAGAGATCGATGATGCATGGGCAGAACTGAATGATGTCAAAGCCGATGTTGAAGAAGAACTTGCAGATGCATGGCAGGAACTGCTGGATGGACGTCAGGAACTGGATGACGGCTGGAAAGAATATTATGACGGTATTCAGGAACTGGAAGATTCTATCGTGGAAGCAAATCAAGAAATCGCAGACGGAGAGAAAGAGCTTGCAGATGCACTGATCGAGTTAAATGATGCGGAGATCAAGCTTGCAGATGGACAAAAGGACCTGAAGGATGGCTGGAAGGACTATGAAGAAGGTGTTGCCGAGTATTATGACGGATATCAGGATTATCTGGATGGCAAGGCAGAATACGAAGATGGTCTGAAAGAATACCAGGATGGTCAGAAAGAGATAAAAAAAGGTAAAAAGGAACTGGCAGCCGCAAAGACGATCTTGGAGAACAGCGAAACAGAACTTGCGCAGGGTAAAGCACAGTTGGATCAGGTTGCAGGTGCGATCTGGATGATCGCCAGCGCTTCGAACTGTGGCTATCAGTCTCCGGATGGATTGATCGCCGGTGCAGTAGCCGGAGATCCGGTCGCAGCCATGGTCATTGAACAGTCATTGAATTATTTACCGTTCATTCCGATGGATTCCGATATGGTGATCGAAAGTTATCTGGGACTTCAGTTAGGAAGGGCTCAATTGGATCAGGGCTGGAAAGAGTATTATAACGGTAAAGCGGAACTGGAAGACGGATCAGAGGAACTGGTTCTTGCCAGAAATAAACTCGATGATGCGAAGGCTGAACTGGCAGATGCTGAAGCGGAGCTGGCGGAAGGCAAGGAAGCTCTGGACGAAGCTCTAACGATGCTGTTAGAAGCCGAAGAAGAGTTGAAGATCGGTCGTGAAGATCTGGATCACGGGTGGACGGAATATTACGATGGATTGGAAGAATTGGCGGATGCGCGAGTAACTCTAAAAGAAGAAGTTGCAGATGCAGAAAAGGAACTGGCAGATGCGCTCGTAGAGTTAAATGACGGAGAGCAGGAATACGCAGATGGTCTTGTGGAATATGAGGACGGAAAACAGGAGGCTGCGGAGGAAATCGCGGACGCGGAAATAAAATTAGCAGATGCGCAGGCAGAACTGGATGACATCGATGAGTGTGAATGGTATGTGCTTAGTCGTAAAACCAATATGGGAATTGCAGGATACGGTCAGGATTCTCAACGAATCAGTAATCTGGCAGACGTGTTCCCGGTCATTTTCTTCCTGGTGGCAGCTCTGGCCTGTTTGACAACCATGACAAGAATGGTCGAAGAGCAGCGTACCCAGATCGGTTCGATGAAAGCGCTTGGCTTCAGCTATGTGACGATCAGTGTAAAATACATCGGTTATGCATTTGCAGCCAGCTTTATCGGCGGAATCCTTGGTTTGCAGGCCGGAAAACTGATCCCTCTGGTCATTGCCAATGCGTTCAATATTATGTATGTGATGCCTCCGTTGGAATTCATGTTCCAGCCGTTTGTGAGTATTACGGCTGTCCTGGCTGCAGTCCTTTGTACGACAGGCGCAGCATTGTGGGCATGTGGTTCTACGCTGGCAGCGGCTCCTGCGGCTCTCATGCGGCCGAAGGCTCCTCGAGCAGGCAAACGTGTATTCCTGGAGCATATCGGACCGTTATGGCGAAGCTTGAACTTTACGTGGAAAGTTACCATGCGAAGTCTGCTCCGTTATAAACGACGTTTCTGGATGACGGTAATCGGTATCGGAGGCTGCACAGCGCTGATCGTGACCGGATTTGGTCTTCACAATTCCATTTTCGAGATCCTGGATAAACAGTTCGATGAAATCTTACTGTATGATGTAGCAGTGGGAATGGAAGAAGAGATCGAAGATGGCGCAAGACAGGATGTGTATCAGTATTTAGATGACACATCCGAGATTGAGCGCTGGCTGGCCTGCCATAATGAAATGGTTGACAGCTCCAGTGAAACAGCAGTGGAAAAT
>JAFOCX010000073.1 GCA_017380975.1 Lachnospiraceae bacterium | reverse complement strand
AGCTGTAGCTGAGGTTTCCAGATAGGTATCGTTGCGGTCGAGTAGCTGGTGCCAGAATCCGTCGTGATGCTGTAGGGTGGCCAGTCCCTTCACATGAGCCTTTAGTAGGCTGAGTATGTCTTGGCGCTTGGGGTGATTGTCGGGGAGCACGTCGAGCACCTCGCATAGCGTGAGTATAGCCCATCCGTTGGCTCTTCCCCAGAAGAATGCAGGGTGGGGATCCATGGCCTCTACCCACCCATGGCGGAAGAGTCCCTTCTCGGGCACAAACATCTTCTCAGCAAAGAGCAGTATCTGGCGAGAGCATGGTTTCACTGTTGAACCATCCTGATTTTACAGAATATTCTCCCAGGACAATACCTGCGATGACAGATAAGGGTGTCGTCAGCATGCTGGGTGTGTTGACAGCAGCCAGACGCAGACCGTCGATCGCAAACTCCAGGATCAGAAGCTGGAAAATAACAGGAACGTGCGGTTCGTCGGAAAGTGTGATAAAGGAGAGCCATTCCGGGATCCAGTGAGGGTTCTGCATAAACAAAAGCCAGACCGGAGTCAGGTAAAGGGACAGAAACGAGAACGACATTCTGGACAGCCTCAGATACGTACCAGTGACCGGTGGAAAATAATAGTCATCCGCTTCCTCAATGATATCAAAAACGGAAGAAGGGAGGATCATGGCAGCCGGAGAATTATCGACCAGCACAACAATGTTTCCTTCCAGGATCGAAGCTGCTGCCGTGTCCGGACGTTCGGAGAAACGGAATTTCGGAAACGGGTTATACCACTTATGTGGAAACAGACACTCTGCCAGACTTTCCTGGTTCATGGTCAGAGCATCCACGTGAAGCGTGTTGATCCTTTCTTTCAGCGTGGATAACAGATGTTCGTCCACACGTCCTTTCATGTAGCAGAGTGCAATGTCCGTGTGGGAGCTTTCGCCGGTTTGCGTGATCTCCACAGTCAGATTTTTGTCACGGATCCTTCGGCGAATGAGAGCGGTGTTGAAAATGAGTGTCTCGACAAATCCGTCTCTGGAACCGCGAAGTACTTTATCTTTATCCGGCTCAGAGACACTGCGGGCAGGATACGTACGACAGTCGATCAGGATACACTCGCTGTATCCGTCGATGAACAGGCAGGAGAGACCGGAAAACAGCTGGATGAGGATTTGCTGCTCCTCATCGGAAAGTCCGACCTCTCCGTAAGCGACATATTTTTTTGAAAAATCATGTGCGATGTCCGGAAGATCCTCCGGTTTGAGGGAGACCCAGCCTTGCATCAGTTTCAGTAAAACTTCATCTTTGGTGAAACCATCAATGAAATACAGACAAGACTGTCGGCCTCCGATGACGAGCGTATGATAGACAATATCAAAATTCGTTTCCACATCAAGAAGAGAGTGGAAATGAGACATATTATCCCGGATGTTCGAAGCGATTTTCATGGTATACATTCCTTTCCAAACGGAGTGATCATTTGGAATTAGGATGCACCGTTCATGAAAAATACATACATGGCAATGTCGTTATGACACGCCGGAAATTTCGCGGATCACTTCTCCTGCGATAATGAGTCCGGCTACCGGGGGTACGAATGCGATGCTGGCAGGAGCCGGGCGTCCGGATGATTTTTCTTCCCCTTCAGCCTGTGGTGTGTGAGGGATTTCTTCTGAATACAACACTTTTAAGTGAGCAATATCACGCTTTTTTAACTCTCTTCGCATGACGCGGCAAAGAGGACAGACATTGGTTTTATAAATGTCTGAGATCTTGAACAGTTCCGGATGGAGTTTATTTCCGGTTCCCATGGAGCAGATGATCGGGATATCGTGCTCTTTTGCATAAGAAACCAGGGCCAGTTTGGCGCTGACCGTATCGATCGCATCAATGATATAATCTAATGTTCCCGGGAAGTGAGCGAATACTTCGGCAATATTGTCCGGAAGAACGAAGGAATCGCAGAGAACAACCTGACAATCCGGGTTGATATCACGGATCTTTTCTTTCAGCACTTCTGTTTTTTTACGGCCGATGGTACTGATCAGAGCAATACTCTGTCGGTTAATATTGGAAGGTGCTACAACATCAGAATCGATTAAGAATAAGGTGCCTACGCCGGAGCGGGCCAGTGCTTCTGCACAGTGGGAGCCGACACCTCCAAGGCCAAATACAGCCACAGCGGAAGTCTGTAATTTCTGAAAACCGTCTTCTCCGAGGATCTGAGCCGTGCGGATAAAAATTTCATTCATTTTAATAAAATCTCCATATATTTGCAAAGAATATTTTTGTTTTTTAGTTTATCATAGGAATAGAGAAAAATATAGGACCAATAGATACAAAACTTCCCTTTTTTTGTAAAACGTTGTATAATCATAGTAAGTGGGTTTTTCCGCTTGGACTTCATTTACGCAACATCAAATGGGGAGGAATGGCGATGGCAGAAATGCAAAAGAAGAAAACAACGATGATGACGGAAGGTGTCATTTGGAAACAGTTGATCGCGTTCGCGGTTCCGCTGCTTTTGGGCAATCTTCTGCAGCAGCTTTACAATACGGTCGATTCGATCGTTGTGGGTCAGTTTATCGGCAGTGATGCATTAGCGGCTGTCAGTTCTTCCAACTCCCTGATCAACATGGTCATCGGTATGTTTTTGGGAATCGCGACCGGAGCCGGAGTTATTATTTCCCAGTATTACGGCGCCAGAAATGAGAAGAAGATGCAGGACGCCGTACATACAGCGATCGCTCTGTGCTTCATCGGAGGCGTGATCCTGATCGTTGTCGGAATCGCATTTTCACCTATGATCCTGCGGATGATGGGAACTCCGGAAGATGTTATGGCCAATTCTGTCGTTTACTTCCGCATTTTCTTTGCAGGTTCTTTGTTCAACCTGACTTACAATATGGCGGCGGGAATTTTACGAGCAGTCGGTGATTCAAAGAATCCGCTGTATTTCCTGGCAGCATCCTCGATTACGAATATCATTTTAGATATTCTTTTCGTAGTAGTCGGCGGAATGGGCGTGGAAGGTGTTGCATATGCGACCGTGATCGCGCAGGCACTTTCCATGGTATTGTGTTTAAGAACGTTGTCTAAAACAGATGATATTTATAAATTAGATCTGAAGAAATTAAGCCTGAGACCGGCGATGGTAAAGATGATCCTTGTGACAGGACTTCCGACCGGACTGCAGCATTCGATCATTTCTTTGTCCAACGTAATTGTACAGGCAAATATCAATGCCTATGGTGCGATGGCGATGGCAGGTTTCGGATCCTATCTGAAGATCGATGGTTTTGCCCAGCTTCCGATGCAGAGCTTCTGTCTGGCGGCTACCACATTTACCGGTCAGAACATCGGTGCAGGCAAACCGGAACGCGTGAAAAAGGGCATCTGGCAGAACATCACGATCTGTATGATCTATGTAGGTATTGTCAGTGTGACGATGTATACATACGCGCCTCAGCTGATCGGCATCTTCAGTACTGAGCCGGAGGTAATCCGATTCGGTGCACTTTCCATGCGTCTGATCATTCCGTTTTATGCGATCCTTCCGATCCACCAGGTTCTTATGGGCACCATGCGCGGAGCCGGAAAGACGATGGAATCCATGATCATCACAGTCGGAAATATGTGTGTGCTGCGTATGATCTACATTAATCTTCTCGTTCCGTTCTTCCCGAGCTACGAGGCAGTTATGATGGGATATCCGATCACCTGGATCGGAACCTTCATTCTGGATGTGTTATATATTTGGAAAGGCAACTGGCTGCCAAAGCCAGAAGAGATAGAAAAATATTAAATTTTCAATGATAAAAGGAGTACACTTATGAAAGATGGATTTATCCGCGTTGCGGCCGCTACCCCTGACATTAAAGTTGCGGATCCGGTATTCAATGCCGAAAAGATCTGGGATATGATCGCAGAAGGAAAAGAAAAGGGCGCGAAAGTGATGGTATTCCCGGAACTGGCCCTGACAGGTTATACCTGTGGCGATCTGTTCCTTCAGGATGTGCTTGTTGAAACAGCAAAGAATGAGTTAAAGAAATTGATCGAAAAGACCGAAGGCATGGACATGCTTGCGTTTGTAGGTCTTCCGTGGGAGAAAAACGGAAAACTGTACAACGTTGCTGCAGCGATCTGGAATGGCGAGCTCTTAGGTCTTGTTACGAAGACAAATATGCCGAACTATTCCGAGTTCTACGAACTCAGACACTTCAATCCGGGTCCGATCGCTCCGGAAGAGGAGGAGTGGAACGAGTCTTATGTTCCGTTCGGAAGCAATATTTTATTCAAATGTGCCAACGTTCCGGGGCTTGTGATCGGCGGAGAGATCTGTGAGGACGTTTGGGTGATGAACCCGCCGAGCATTTCTCATGCAATGGCAGGCGCGACAGTGATCGTGAACTGCTCTGCAAGCGATGAGACAACCGGTAAACACCTCTACAGAAACAGCCTGATCTCCGGTCAGTCTGCACGACTGGTTTGCGGATATATTTATGCAAATGCAGGCGAAGGCGAGTCCACACAGGACCTTGTGTTCGGCGGACACAACATTATCGCTGAAAACGGTACGATCCTTGCAAATTCCAAACGTTTCCAGAACGGCGTGATCTACGCGGACCTGGATCTGGAGAGGATCCGCAGTGAGCGTCGCCGTATGACAACCTTCCAGATGACAGCTGATATGGAGGATTATGATTTTGTAGAGTTTGAGATTGACGAAGAAGAACTGGATTTAGACCGTTTCATCGATCCGGCTCCGTTCGTTCCGTCCGATGCAGCGACAAGAGATGAGCGCTGTGAAGAGATCCTTACCATTCAGGCAATGGGTTTGAAGAAACGTCTGGCTCATACAGGCTGTAAAAATGCCGTGATCGGTATTTCCGGCGGTCTGGATTCCACACTGGCGCTTCTTGTTATGGCAAAAGCATTTGATATGTTAAATATCCCGAGAGAGAATATTCTTTCTGTTACAATGCCGTGTTTCGGTACAACTGACCGTACTTACAACAATGCATGCATTCTGACTCATAAGCTCGGTGCAGAGTTAAAAGAAGTTGTGATCAAAGAGGCAGTTAATGTGCATTTCCGTGATCTGGGTCACGATTCCAATGTACATGATGTTACTTATGAGAACTCCCAGGCCCGTGAGAGAACTCAGGTGCTCATGGATCTTGCCAATAAATACAACGGTATGGTAGTCGGTACAGGCGATATGTCTGAGCTTGCACTTGGCTGGGCAACATACAACGGTGACCATATGTCCATGTATGGTGTAAATGCATCCGTTCCGAAGACTCTGGTTCGTCACCTGGTTCGTTATTATGCGGACACATGCGGCGATGAAGAACTGAAAGCAGTTCTTTACGACATTCTGGATACTCCGGTAAGCCCGGAATTATTACCGCCGACAGAGGGTGAGATTTCCCAGAAGACAGAGGACTTAGTCGGACCGTACGAGTTACATGACTTCTTCATGTACTACATCTTAAGATACGGATACCGTCCGTCCAAGATCTTCCGTCTCGCGAAGATCGCATTTAAGGGCGAGTACAGCGATGAGATCATTTATAAGTGGTTAAATACATTCTACAGAAGATTCTTTGCTCAGCAGTTCAAACGTTCCTGTCTTCCGGACGGTCCGAAGGTTGGTTCTGTTGCGGTTTCTCCGAGAGGCGATCTGAGAATGCCGTCTGATGCTGCAAGAAGAATCTGGATGGATGAGTTAGAATCCATTCGCCCGGAGGCATAAGATGATCAGCAGCACCAAGAACGAACAGGTAAAGACTGTCATAGAGTTAAAGAAAAAGGCGAAAGCCAGAAACGAAGCAAAGTTATTCGTAGTGGAGGGAGTTCGGATGGTTTCCGAACTCCCGAAAGAGAGAACGGAGAAGCTTTACGTTTCCGAGAGCTTTTTAAATAACCCGGAAAATGAAAAGTTTTTAAAGGAATATCCGCGATATGAGGCAGTGACAGACTCTGTCTTTGCAGCGATGTCCGATACCCAGACACCGCAGGGGGTTCTGGCGCTGATCCGTCAGTACGAGTATGGGATCGACGATGTCTTAAAGGCAGACGGAAAGGCCCACCTGATGATCCTGGAAAATCTGCAGGATCCTGGAAATCTCGGAACGATCCTACGCGCCGGAGAGGGCGCAGGGATCACAGGTCTGATCATGAGCCGTGATACTGTGGATATTTATAATCCGAAGGTAATCCGTTCTACGATGGGATCCGTGTTCCGTGTTCCGTTCTTTTATACCGATGACATTTTCAAAACAGCGCAGGAACTGAAAAACAGAGGGATCCGTCTGTTTGCCGCTCATCTTGGCGGAAAGAACAATTACGAACAGGAAGATTATAAAGGAGATGTCGGTTTCCTCATCGGAAATGAAGGAAACGGTCTTACGGATGAACTTTCTGACATGGCTGATACATGGGTAAAGATTCCGATGGCCGGAAAAGTGGAGTCTTTAAATGCTGCGATCGCGGCATCGATCCTTATGTTTGAGACAGCCAGACAGCGAAGGAGTTGATAGTATGACAATGATCGGCTGGCTGGTGGTCATCGTGGCATTTGTTGCAATTGAGCTGAATACCATGGCACTGACCACGATTTGGTTTGCAGGAGGCGCTCTCGCGGCATTTTTTGCAGCGTTTGCCGGACTTTCTGTGAAAACCCAGCTGGTAGTGTTTCTGATCGTATCTCTGATCATGCTTGTTTTTACCAGACCGTTTGCATCAAAATTCATCAATAAGGGAACGGTAAAGACAAACGCAGACGGACTGATCGGAAAGAAAGCCAGAGTAACTGCAGAGATCAACAATCAGTTATCGCAGGGAGCTGCTGTAGTCGGCGGCCAGGAGTGGACCGCAAGAACCGAAGATGATGCCTGCATCATTCCGTCCGGAACTATGGTAAAGATCAAAGAGATCCGCGGCGTGAAACTGATCGTAGAACCAATAAAGGAGGAGAAATAGTATGGTACCATTTATCACAATTATATTACTTGTTCTGATCGCATTGATGGTATTTGCATCCTGCATCCGCATCGTTCCGCAGGCTCAGGCAATGGTTGTTGAGCGTTTAGGCGCGTACCTTGATACATGGGGAGTAGGAATCCACTTTAAAGTGCCGTTCATTGACCGCGTGGCCAAACGTGTCCTCTTAAAAGAGCAGGTTGTGGATTTCCCGCCGCAGCCGGTTATCACAAAAGATAACGTTACGATGAAGATCGATACCGTTGTGTTCTTTCAGATCACAGACCCGAAGCTTTATGCATACGGTGTTGAAAATCCGATCATGGCGATCGAGAACCTGACTGCGACGACCCTTCGTAACATCATCGGTGATCTGGAACTTGACGAAACATTAACTTCCAGAGAAACGATCAATACAAAAATGAGAGCAGCTCTTGACGTGGCAACCGATCCGTGGGGGATCAAAGTAAACCGTGTTGAGCTGAAAAATATCATTCCGCCGGCAGCGATCCAGGATGCGATGGAGAAACAGATGAAGGCGGAGCGTGAGCGTCGTGAGGCGATCCTCAGAGCAGAGGGTGAAAGAGAGTCCACGATCCTCGTTGCCGAAGGTAAGAAGCGTTCTGCGATCCTTGATGCGGAGGCAGATAAAGAGGCTGCGATCTTACACGCAGAGGCAGAAAAAGAAAAACGGATCAAAGAGGCAGAAGGTCAGGCGGAGGCGATCTTAAAGATCCAGCAGGCCAATGCGGACGGTATCCGTATGATCAAAGAAGCAGGTGCGGATGAAGCAGTTCTTCGCATTAAGAGCTTAGAAGCTTTTGCAAAGGCAGCAGACGGAAAAGCAACCAAGATCATTATCCCGTCTGAGATCCAGTCCATGGCAGGACTTGTAAAGAGTGTGACTGAAATTGCCGCAAAGGATGAAAATTAATTAAGATTTCTTTTTCCGGATACTGAATGGTATCCGGAAAAAGAAATATAGGAGAAGTAACAGATGGCTGGAAACGAGAAAAGACGCAAAGTAAGAGGAACTACCGTTGCACTGGACACGATGCATATCGTGATCGGTATTGCGATCGTGCTGATGGCAGTGGTGTCCTTTTTGAATCCGGAAGAGTACATGATCCTCTTCCCGATCATATTTTTACTTGCGGCAATCTTGAACCTGGTGACAGGAAATCATAAATTAAGACGAAGCAAACGGAATCAGAGACAGAAGATCTCTGCGATCGGGCAGATGATCTTCGGCTCTCTGCTGACAGTCCTTGCGATCGTCAGTGCGATCAGCATCTGGTGGAGGTAGAAATGAAAAGTTCTGACATGCTTTCCCGAGAGGGGATTTTAAATGCCGTGAACACAACTTGGGCCGGACGCGAGGTCACATATTTTGACTTGACAGATTCCACCAATACACAGGCGAGGATCCTGGCTGAACAGGGTGCTCCTCACGGAACATTAGTCGTTGCGGACCAGCAGGACGGCGGAAAGGGACGTCGCGGAAGAAGCTGGGTGTCTCCCGCAGGAGAGGGAATCTGGATGACGATTCTTTTAAGACCGGAGATGAATCCGATCAATGCATCCATGCTGACACTGGTGATGGCTCTGGCAGCAGAGAAGGGAATCCGGGAGACGACAGGCCAGAAGAGTCTGATCAAATGGCCGAACGATCTGGTATTAAATAAAAAGAAAATCTGCGGTATCCTGACAGAGATGAGCACCGATCAGATGGAGATCAAATATGTACTGATCGGAATCGGCATCAATGTAAGCCAGACAGAATTTCCGGATGAGATCAAAGAGACTGCAACATCCCTGTACAAGGAGTCAGGAGAACTGATCCCAAGAAGCAAGATCATTGCCGGGATCATGGCTGCATTAGAAGAATATTATGAGATCTTCATGAAGACGGAGGATATGTCCGGATTGATTGAAGTGTATAATGAGAGGCTGGTAAATCTGGGCAATGAAGTCTGCATCCTGGATCCGAAAGGTGAGTTCCGTGGTATTTCCACAGGAATCAACGAAGCAGGAGGACTCATGGTCCGTTTAGAAGACGGAAGCGAGACGGAAGTGATTTCCGGCGAAGTTTCTGTACGAGGAGTATATGGTTATGTATAGACCATCCCCTTATGAAGGATTACAGACGCTGTTTGCCGAGGGTAAAAAACTCTCGGACAAAGAGCGTCTTGCTTTCGCTTATGGACCGCTCCTTTCCTGGTATCGGGAACATAAGCGTGCTCTCCCATGGAGAGAAAATAAAGATGCTTATCGGATCTGGATTTCTGAGATCATGCTGCAGCAGACCAGGGTCGAGGCGGTAAAACCGTATTTCTTCCGTTTTATGGAACATTTTCCGACCGTACAGGCGCTGGCTGAGGCGCCGGATGATGAACTGATGAAATGCTGGGAAGGACTCGGATACTACAGCCGTGCACGCAATCTGAAAAAGGCTGCAGGAGTGATCGTGGAGCAATACGAAGGAAGCCTTCCGGCTTCCCATGCAGCACTTTTAGATCTCCCGGGTATCGGAAGTTATACCGCAGGAGCGATCGCATCGATCGCTTACGAAATTCCTGCTCCGGCTGTGGATGGAAATGTTTTAAGGGTATTATCCAGAGTCTGCGGAAGCAGAGATGATATCTTAAAACAGTCTACAAAAAAACGAATGGAGACCTT
>JAFOCX010000010.1 GCA_017380975.1 Lachnospiraceae bacterium | reverse complement strand
TGGAAGCCGGTGTGGTATCCTTGACGGACCAGTTTTCATGTCCCGGATTTCGCATTGTAGAAGACCGGAAGATCCGCTGCCATAAGGTCGGCGGTCACGGAGGAGAAACATTCCTGCAGGGAGCGATGAATTCCTGCAACCCGGTGTTCATTGATGTGGGACAGCGTCTGGGTGTGGAAGCATTTTATCATTATTTTGAACAGTTTGGTCTGCTGGGCAAGACCGGGATCGACCTTCCCGGAGAGGCGGCGACCATTATGCATAAAAAAGACAATATGGGGCTGGTGGAACTGGCGACCGTGTCCTTTGGTCAGTCATTTCAGATCACTCCGATGCAGCTTTTGACAACCGCTTCTTCTATTATAAATGGAGGAAATCGGATCACACCGCATTTTGCAGTGAAAGCAGAGAGCAAGGACGGAACCATGGTGCGGGAATTTACGTATCCGGTCCGGGAAGGTGTGGTGTCTGAGAAGACCAGTGAAACCATGCGTTATGTGCTTGGCCAGGTGGTTGCAGGGGGCAGCGGAAACAAAGCTCAGGTGGAAGGATATTCTGTTGGCGGAAAAACAGCCACTTCGGAAAAACTTCCGCGCAGTTTGAAAAAATATATTTCTTCATTCCTTGGGTTTGCTCCGGCAGAAGATCCGCAGGTGATCGCACTGATCACCATCGACGAGCCGGTCGGCATTTACTACGGAGGAACCATCGCAGCTCCGGTCATCGGAGATATTTTTGAGATGATCCTCCCATATTTGGGGATTGAGACAAAGATTCTAATTGATTAATTAGAAAAAAGGACGTATACTAGATAGGAAAATTAAAATAGGGGAAATTTACATAAGAGATAGAGGTGCAGTATGGTAAATGAAACAATCTTGGCAGTGATCATCGCTTTCGCGATCAGCGCGGCTCTTTGCCCGGTGGTAATTCCGTTCCTTCACAAGTTAAAATTCGGACAGCAGGTCAGAGAAGACGGTCCGCAGGCTCATTTGAAAAAGAAGGGCACTCCGACGATGGGCGGTATCGTGTTCGTGCTCAGCGTGATCATTACTTCATTATTTTATATGAAAGATTATCCGAAGATCATCCCAGTTCTGTTTATGACTGTCGGCTTTGGTCTGGTAGGATTTTTAGATGACTATATTAAGATCGTTAAGAAAAATTCTGACGGTCTGAGCCCGAAGCAGAAGCTTCTTTTCCAGTTTGTGATCACAGGCATTTTCGCATATTATCTGATGACTTCCAAGGAAGTCGGAACCGGTATGCTGATCCCGTTCACAGGCGGTGTGGAAAACGGTTTTTATCTGGAACTCGGCTGGCTCTTTATTCCGGCTCTGTTCTTTATCGTATTAGGAACTGACAATGGTGTAAACTTCACAGACGGTCTGGACGGACTTTGCACAAGCGTGACAATTCTGGTAGCGACATTCTTTACTGTCGTTGCAATTGGTGAGAACGCAGGCATCAGCCCGATCACAGGCGCAGTCGTGGGAAGTCTGCTTGGATTCCTGTTATTCAACGTATATCCGGCGAAAGTGTTCATGGGAGACACAGGTTCCCTGGCACTGGGCGGTTTCGTGGCATCCAGCGCATTTATGATGCAGATGCCTCTCTTCATCGCCATTGTCGGCATGATCTACCTGGTGGAAGTGCTTTCCGTTATCATCCAGGTAACTTACTTTAAGAAAACAGGCGGAAAACGTATTTTCAAAATGGCTCCGATCCACCACCACTTTGAACTGTGCGGTTGGTCTGAGACCAGAGTCGTTGCAGTATTTTCAATCGTTACAGCAATCCTTTGTCTGATTGCATACTTAGGATTATAGGAGGAAGAACTATGTCACAGAAAGTATTAGTAGCCGGAACAGGCATCAGTGGTATCGCAGCAGCGAAACTTCTTCTCGCACAGGGCGGTGAAGTTGTATTATATGATGGAAATGAAAAATTATCCGCAGAGGGTTTAAAGGCGAAATTTGACGAAGGTGCGAAAGTAACCGTAGTCCTCGGCGAATTAAAGAAATTAGATCTGGCAGGTGTGGAACTTGCGGTTATCAGCCCGGGTATCTCTCTGGAGGCTCCGTTTGTTGCAGTGATCGATGAGGCAAAGATCCCGATCTGGAGTGAGATCGAACTTGCATATCACTGCACAAAGGGTAAGATCGCAGCGATCACAGGTACAAACGGTAAAACTACAACAACTGCTCTTACAGGCGAGATCATGAAGCATTTCTGCGAAAGTGTTTTCGTTGTAGGCAACATCGGTGATCCGTATGCTCTCCATGCACTTGAGACTGTGGAAGAGTCCGTAACGGTAGCAGAGATCTCCAGCTTTATGCTTGAGACGATCATGGATTTCCGTCCGAACGTATCCGCGATCACAAACATTACTCCGGACCATCTGGACCGCCACAAAACCATGGAGTGCTACATCCAGGTAAAAGAGGGCATCGCAAGAAATCAGACAGAGGAAGATACTTGTGTCCTCAACTATGACGATCCGGTTCTCAGAGAGTTTGGCAAGACATTAAAGTGCAAGGTTCTGTACTTTAGCCGCAAAGAGCAGCTGGAGAGCGGTATCTTCATGGATGGCGATATGATCATCTAC
>JAFOCX010000072.1 GCA_017380975.1 Lachnospiraceae bacterium | reverse complement strand
TTCAGGTTGGCTGGATCAAGAATGACGGCAAGTGGTATTTCCGTTATCCGGATGGTTCTTATCTTCGTGACAGCTGGGGCAAGATTGATAATAAATGGTATCTTTTTAATAATACCGGTGTAATGCTGACCGGCTGGCAGAAAGTCAATAATGTATGGTATTATTTAAATCCGTCAGGTGATATGCTGACAGGATGGTTATTAAATAACAATATTTGGTATTATCTCAATCCGGACGGTTCCATGAAAACCGGCTGGCTGACAGATAATGGAAAGACATATTATCTGAATGCCAGCGGTGCGATGCTGACCGGATGGCAGGAGGTTGGAGGTTTATACTACTTCTTCCATGGGGATGGCCATAAGGCAGTGAACGAGTACATCAGCGGATTCTATGTGGATCACAATGGTGTTTGGCAGCGTCCATAATGATTAATGATACAATAGGGATCGCAGAGAAATCTGCGGTCCTATTTATTTTTGGAAATCCCCCAATCCACTTGACGAACGTCTTGATATCATCTAAACTTGTATTCTGTAGAAGTATGCATTTTCCTTAGAAAGAAAGGAAGAATATGGGAATTATTCGTGCAGTGAATCTGATATTTGATTATATCAGACATGATGAAGAAAATGATAAAGAGGAGATCAACCATGCGCTGCGTGGTGTCTCATTAGATATTGAAGAGGGCAGTTTCGTGGCGATCCTTGGCCATAATGGTTCCGGAAAATCGACATTTGCCAAGCTGATGAACGGTATTTTACTGCCGTCTGACGGTACGGTTTACATTGCAGATATGAAGACCAACGATGAGGAGCACCTTTGGGATGTTCGTAAGACAGCCGGAATGGTATTCCAGAACCCGGATAATCAGATCATTGGTAATGTGGTTGAGGAAGATGTCGGGTTTGGCCCGGAGAATATGGGAGTTCCGACAGAGGAAATCTGGGAGCGCGTCGACAAAAGTCTCGAGGCAGTCGGTATGACGGCATATCGTCTGCAATCTCCGAATAAGCTTTCCGGCGGTCAGAAACAGCGTGTGGCAATTGCCGGTGTGATGGCGATGAAACCGCGCTGTATCGTCTTAGACGAGCCGACAGCGATGCTGGATCCGAATGGTCGCCGTGAGGTGATCAAGACGATCCATGAGCTGAATCAGCAGGAAGGGATCACAGTTCTTCTGATCACACATTATATGGAAGAAGTCATCGATGCAGACCGTGTGGTCGTGATGGATGGCGGCCATGTGGTGATGGACGGAACACCGAAGGAAGTATTTTCCAAAGTGAACGAATTGAAGAAATACAGACTGGATGTACCGCAGGTAACGGAACTTGCTGATGAATTAAAGCAGGCAGGGATGGAGCTTCCGGATGGTATTTTGACGATCGAGGAGCTTGTGGAAGAACTTGCAGCACAGTTATCCTGAGATGGAGCATAGGGAATATGGCAATTGAAATCAAAAATTTGAATCATATATACGGTCAGGATACGATTTTCCAGCAGTATGCGCTGAAAAATGTGAATCTGACCATTGAGGACGGAGAATTTATCGGTCTGATCGGTCATACCGGTTCCGGTAAATCCACTCTGACTCAGCATTTAAACGGTCTTCTCAAGGCGACCGACGGAGATATTCTCTATAATGGAGAGAGTATTTACCGGGAAGGTTATTCGATGAAGACGCTGCGAAGCAAAGTCGGTCTGGTATTCCAGTACCCGGAGCACCAGCTGTTTGAGGTTGATGTATTCAGCGACGTTTGTTTCGGACCGAAGAATCTTGGACTTTCTCAGGATGAGATCGAAACACGCGCCAAGGAGGCTCTTGATCTGGTGGGGCTGGACGAAAGCTTTTACAAGCAGTCTCCGTTCGAGCTTTCCGGCGGACAGAAACGCCGTGTGGCCATCGCAGGTGTTCTTGCGATGAAACCTGAGGTGCTGATCCTGGATGAGCCGACGGCCGGTCTGGATCCGAAAGGACGCGATGATATTCTTGGTCTTGTGGAAAAACTTCATAAAGAGCAGAATATTACGATCATTCTCGTATCTCACAGTATGGAAGATGTGGCAAAATACGTTTCCCGCTTAGTGGTTATGAACCAGGGAGAAAAAGTATTTGACGGAACTCCGAAGGATGTATTTCGCCATTATAAGGAGCTGGAGGCTATGGGTCTGGCGGCTCCGCAGATCACATATGTGGTGCATGCGCTGCGAGCGCGCGGCATCATGATCAGCGAAGATGTGACAACTGTGGAAGAAGCGCGAGATGAGATTCTGAAGCTGTGGAGGAAGTAAATGTTAAGAGATATTACTTTGGGACAATATTATCCGATCGACTCGGTGCTGCACCGGATGGATCCGCGTACCAAATTGTTTGGTACAATGGCATATATTGTGTCCCTGTTTATTGCAGACAGCCTGCCGGTTTATGCGGCAGCTGCACTGTTTCTTGTGATTGCGATCCGCATGTCGAAGGTGCCTGTGAAGTTTATGGTGCGCGGTCTGAAATCGATCGTGATCCTGCTTCTGATCAGTGTCAGCTTTAATTTATTCCTGACACCGGGTACTACGATCTTTAAGATCGGCTTCCTGCAGATGACCTGGGAAGGCGTGGAGTTTGCGGCACTCATGGCAGTCCGCCTGATCTTTTTGGTACTTGGTTCTACCATTCTGACACTGACAACGACACCGAACCAGCTGACGGACGGATTGGAAAAAAGCCTCGGCTTCCTCGGAAAGGTAGGCGTTCCGGTTCATGAAGTGTCCATGATGATGTCCATCGCGCTGAGATTTATCCCGATCCTCATTGAGGAAACCGATAAGATCATGAAGGCACAGATGGCGCGTGGTGCGGATTTTGAAACAGGAAATCTGATCCAGAAAGCAAAAGCAATGGTGCCATTGCTGGTACCGCTGTTTATCTCTGCATTCCGCCGTGCGACAGACCTGGCGATGGCGATGGAGGCGAGATGTTATCGCGGAGGCGACGGACGTACCAAGATGAAACCGCTCCGTTACGAGAACCGAGACCGAGTGGCGTATGCGGTATGCTTCGTGTACCTGGCAGCTGTGATCGGAATGAAGATCATTTTATAGGAAATAGAAATATGAAACGAATCAAATTGACGGTTGCCTATGACGGCACCGCATACCGTGGCTGGCAGGTTCAGCCCAATGGCATTACAATTGAAGAAGTTTTAAATAAAGCTCTTTCGGACCTTCTGAAAGAGCCTGTTTCTGTCATCGGAGCCAGCAGAACCGATTCCGGAGTCCATGGACTCGGTAATGTGGCAGTATTCGATACAGAAAACCGTATGCCGGGCGATAAAATCTGCTTTGCAGTGAATCAGCGACTTCCGGAAGATGTGCGTGTGGTACATTCAGAGGAAGTTCCGCTGGACTGGCATCCGAGAAAACAAAATTGTACAAAGACTTACGAATATAAGATTTTGAACTGCAGGATCGAAGTTCCGACAAGGCGTTTATATGCTCATTTCTGTCATTACGCTTTGGATGTGGACAAAATGAGACAGGCGGCATCTTACCTGATCGGAGAACATGATTTTGCAAGCTTCTGTGCATCCAATCATCAGGCTGAGGAAACGGTTCGCAATTTATACGAGATCAGCGTGGACAGAGGGGCAGACGATATCGTGACGATCCGTCTGCGCGGCAATGGCTTCTTATATAATATGGTGCGCATCATTGCAGGTACTCTGATCCGGATCGGAAGCGGTATGT
>JAFOCX010000071.1 GCA_017380975.1 Lachnospiraceae bacterium | reverse complement strand
GAGCATAATTACTATAATTTCCACTATGTAAAACATTATATTCTTCAGCTGCACCATTTACATATCTATATAAATGAGCTATATCATTTGAGCCGTACTTTTCTGCCAGTAGGCCCAATTGAGTAAAATTGCCTGATGATTTAAAATTTAAAATTAAAGCATTTTCATTATCATCTGTATATAATTGGAATAATCTTTTAGTTGTTGTATCATATATATTAAAAACAGGAGCTGCAGTTTGAAGATATATATTTCTTTCAAAAATAAAATTAGAACCATCATACATTAAACGACCAAAGTTAGTTAAATCATTATATTTTCGGAATTCTATTGCAGTGGTTCCAATCGAACGGATACTCCACCAGATAATCAAGGCCGGCTTCTTCCAGAAGCTGCTCGCGTTCCCGGTTGGTCATGATCACGTTCTGTACTTTCCCTTTCACCAGAGTTCCCGGAGGCGTAGAAAATGTGAACATGGCAGCCTTTCTGCCCTGAACCCGGTAATTCATCATCTCTGCCACCAGCTTCTTATGTCCACAGTGCAAACCATCGAATTTACCGATGCTGACCACCGTCGGCTCTGCAATATGAAATTCTTTTGTATTGACAATATATTGCATACTGGTCGCTTTCCTCCCAAGTCCGGGCATGTTTACTGCCCTAAAAATATCTTTCTCGGATAAAACATGTGTTTTTCTTCCGAATATTCGTAAACGCCGATGAACTGGCCGTCCATGCTGTATGCACGATATGCGTCCCCGTCAGAAACCGGTCCGATCCCCTTAAAACGGAACGGATTTCCATTTTTCATCAGCTTGTCTAAACTTTCTTCTGTCGCACGGATTTCCGGAAGTTCCGCAAATACCGCCTCTAACGGAAAGACTGCTTCTTCCAGTCTGCCTTCTTCTTTTAACTTCTGCAGATCAGACAATGTCAGAGTCTCCTCTAATACAAAGCGTCCCACCTTGGTACGCAGAAGTTCCTTCATGCAGCCGCCTACTGACAGTTTTTCACCGATATCGTTGCACAAGGTTCTGATGTAAGTGCCCTTGGAACAGGATACGCTCATCACCACTTCCGGAAGATTCATAGACTCGATCACGATCTCATGGATCGTCACCGGTCTTGCTTTACGCTCGATCACTTTTCCCTCGCGGGCCAGTTCGTAAAGCTTCTTTCCGTCTACCTTAAGAGCAGAATACATCGGAGGGATCTGATCGTAGTCACCCACGAAAGACATGATCGCCTCACGCACTTCCTCCTCTGTCAAATGGGAAGCGTCTTTTTCCTCCAGGATCGCACCTGTGGTATCCTGTGTATCGGTCACAACACCAAGCAGCATGGTTGCACGATATGTTTTATCATGGTCAGTCAGCATGTCGCAGAGTCTGGTTCCTTTTCCGGCGCAGACCGGAAGAACACCTTCCGCTGCCGGATCCAGTGTGCCTGTGTGGCCTACCTTTCTCTGTCCCAGGATTCCGCGCATCTTTGCGACCACGTCAAAGGATGTAAATCCTTTTTCTTTGTATACATTGATAATTCCGTCGTACATAGTTACACCGTTCCCAGTTCTTTCCACTGAATCATGATCTGCTCTTTAACTCCGTCCAGGATTTCCTCTACGGTTCCTGTCACTGTACAGCCGGCAGCTTTCACATGACCGCCGCCGCCAAACACCGCTGCGATACGTGCAAGATCCACGTCGCTGTTGGTTCTGAGACTCACCTTGTATTCGGAAGGATTGCCTGTCTCATAGAGCAGGATCACAACTTCCACGCCGTCAATGACGCGAAGCTGATCCACGATACCGTCTGTCGCTTTTACCGTACAGCCGAATTGTTTCAGCTGTTCCTGCGTAACCACTGTATAAATACATCTGTCATCCATGATGCGCTCGCTGTTTAACAGCGCACAACCGTGCAGTTTGGACTGACCATAAGACTTCATATAGAAGCTTCCGTCGATGATGCGCGGAAAATCGATGTCGAACTCGATGAGACGACCCACGATCTCCATGGTCTTTCTGGATGTGTTGGAATACTTAAACACGCCGGTATCATGAATAATACCGGTGTACAGGCATTCTGCAACTGCTTTGCTGATCATCTCCGGGTCTAAGAGACCGTAAAGAACTTCACAGCAGGAACTTGCATCCGCATCCACCACATTTACATTGGCAAGACCTGAATTGGTCACATGATGGTCAATGCAGAGGCTGTATCCGGATGTTTCCAGATATGGAGCAAATGCGCCAAGGCGCTTTACATCGCTGACATCCAGTGTAATACAGAGGTCAAATGTCTTTTCCGGATCAAACTCGGTGCATGCACCGGTATAACCCTTGATATATTCAAATTTTTTACTGAGGGATTCCAGACATACGGTCACGTCCAGTTCCTCAAAGTTTTCTGTCAGATAGTTGTACATTCCGAGACAGGAGCCCACACAGTCTCCGTCCGGATTCACGTGGCCTAAAATGACCACGGTCTTTTTGCCATTTAATGCTTCTGTCAAAATTCCCACGTGACAGACTCCTTTCCGGGATCTTACTCCTCGATCTCGTCTTCCTCAGTCTCCTCCGGAAGATCCTTTGTCACATCGTCGATCAGTCTGGACATACGAACGCCGTACTCGATGGACTGGTCAAGAACGAATGTTACATCCGGTGTATTGCGGAGATTGATCTTCTTTGCAAGCTGTGTGCGGATAAATCCTTCTGCACTCTTTAAACCGCGAATTGTCTCGTTTGCACGCTCTTCGTCAGCCAGTACGCTCACATAAACTTTACAATACTTCAGATCCGGTGTTACCTGAGCAAGCACGATGCTTGTCATCGGATGAATTCTTGGGTCTTTCAGTTCACGAACGATCTCGCTCAGTGCTTTCTGAACTTCACCGTTGATTCTTGTATTTTTAATGCTGTTCTTTCTCATGATACTCCTTTTCTATTTTGATACCGGACTTCTCCGTACTTTGTACCTTCGAAATCCTGCGGGTATCATAAAACTCGTAACGGCTCGGCTCACACAGCAAATGTCTGCTGAGGAGCCGGGCCTTCCATTGTTACTTCATTCTAAATTATCTCGGAACCTCTACCATTGTGTAGATTTCGATCATATCGTCTTCCTGAAGGTCGCTGAAGCCCTCGAATACAAGACCACACTCGTATCCTGCCTTAACTTCCTTAACATCATCTTTGAATCTCTTAAGAGATGCAAGCGGACCCTCGAAGATCTGGTCTTTGCCACGTGTGATTCTTGCCTTGCTGCCGCGTGTGATCACACCGTCTGTTACGTAAGAACCAGCGATTGTACCAACACCGGAAGCCTTGAATGTCATACGTACGATCGCATGACCTGTGATCTTCTCCTCGTATACCGGATCTAACATACCCTTCATGGCTGCCTCGATATCCTCGATCGCCTGGTAGATGACACGGTAGAGACGCATATCTACTTTCTCTCTGTCTGCGATGGACTTCGCTGTTACGTCCGGACGAACGTTGAAACCGATGATGATCGCATTGGAAGCGGATGCAAGTGTTACGTCGGACTCGTTGATGGTACCAACACCGCCGTGGATAACCTTGACCATAACTTCCTCGTTGGAGAGTTTTACGAGGCTCTGTTTTACTGCCTCTACGGAACCCTGTACGTCTGCCTTGATGATAAGCGGAAGCTCTTTTACATTGCCGGCTTTAATCTGGGAGAACAGATCGTCAAGGGATAATTTTGCTTTTGTATCTTCAAGAAGTTTGTTCTTGCCTTCTGCGATGAATGTCTCAGCGAATGCTCTTGCATCCTTCTCGTTCTTGTGGTGAACGAAGATCTCGCCTGCGTTCGGAACATCGTTCAGACCAAGGATCTCAACCGGAGTGGACGGACCAGCTTCTTTTACGCGGTTGCCCTTGTCATCCATCATCGCACGTACTTTACCGTAGCAGGAACCTGCTGCGATAGAGTCACCGACTTTTAATGTACCCTTCTGTACGAGTACAGTTGCTACCGGACCACGGCCCTTGTCGAGCTGTGCCTCGATAACGATACCTCTTGCCTTACGGTTCGGGTTTGCCTTTAACTCTTTTACTTCTGCAGTTAAAAGGATCATATCAAGAAGATCTGTGATACCCTCTCTTGTCTTCGCGGATACCGGACAGAATACTGTGCTTCCGCCCCAATCCTCCGGAATTAAGCCGTGCTCGGAAAGTTCCTGTTTTACACGCTCGATGTTTGCACTCGGCTTATCGATCTTGTTAACAGCAACCACGATCTCAACCTCTGCAGCTTTTGCATGGTTGATCGCCTCGATTGTCTGCGGCATTACACCGTCGTCGGCTGCAACTACAAGGATCGCGATATCTGTAGACTGTGCACCACGCATACGCATTGCTGTGAACGCCTCATGACCCGGTGTATCTAAGAATGTGATCTTCTGACCGTTTGCTTCTACTGTGTAAGCACCGATGTGCTGTGTGATACCGCCTGCCTCTCTTGCAGTAACGTTTGTGGAACGGATCGCATCCAGAAGGGATGTTTTACCATGGTCAACGTGACCCATTACACAGATTACCGGCGGTCTTGTGATCATATCGTCTTCGCTCTCTTCTTCCTCTTTTAAGAGTTCCTCGATCACGTCAACTTTCTCTTCTTTCTCACAAAGAACGTCGTATTCCATAGCGATCTCTTCCGCTTTCTCGAAATCAATCTCCTGGTTGATCGTTACAATTGTACCCTGTAAGAATAACTTCTTAACGATCGCGGACGGCTGTAATTTCATCTTCTCTGCAAGCTCTTTGATTGTGATCACTTCCGGAAGAACGATTGTCTTAACTTCTTCAACTTTCGCCTCTTCCTTCTTCGGAGCCTGCATAACCGGAGCTTTGAAGCCCTTTCCGCCCTTGCCGTTCTTACCGCCTCTCATCTCTTCGTCGCGGTCTTTCTTGGCATCCTGCTCTTTCTTGTAAGCATTCTTTGTTGCTTTTGTATTCTGCTGTTTCTGGTTGATCGGAGTCTCAAATGTCGGCTTCGGAATGCTTAAGCCGCCTTCTCTTCTCTGGCCGCCGCGCTGGCCGCCTTCTCTGCCCTGCTGAGCATCTTTATCTTTGTTAAAACCGTCACGATTCTGGAAACCGCCGTCACGCTTCTGGAAACCGCCTTCGCGTTTCTGGAAACCACCGTCACGCTGCTGACCGTCTCTCGGCTGGAAGCCGCCTTCACGTCTCTGGCCGTCTCTCGGCTGGAAGCCGCCTTCTCTTCTCTGACCGTCACGCTGCTGACCGTCTCTCGGCTGGAAACCGCCTTCACGTCTCTGGCCGTCTCTCGGCTGGAAGCCGCCTTCTCTTCTCTGACCGTCGCGCTGCTGACCGTCTCTCGGCTGGAAACCACCCTCACGTCTCTGACCGTCTCTCGGCTGGAAACCGCCTTCGCGTCTCTGACCATCTCTCGGCTGGAAACCGCCTTCGCGTCTCTGACCGTCTCTCGGCTGGAAACCGCCTTCTCTTCTCTGACCGCCTTCACGCTGCTGGTAACCGCCCTCTCTTCTCTGGCCGTCACGCTGCTGGTAACCGCCCTCTCTTCTCTGACCGTCACGCTGCTGGTAACCGCCTTCTCTTCTCTGGCCGCCTTCACGGTTTGCCGGAGCTGCCTGTGTATTTTCCTGAACCGGAGCCTTTGTCTCAACTGCCGGTGCTGCTTCTTTCACTTCTGCCGGAGCCGGAGCTGCCTTTACAACTGCCTCAGCCTTTGCCTCTGTCTGCGGTTTTGCAGCCGGCTTCTGACCCTGCGGTCTGCCCTGACCCTGGCTCTTGCCCTGGCTCGGACGGCTCTTCTGCTGAGCGCTGTTCTGCGGACGATAAACTGCCGCAATTCTCTTTTTCGCCGGCTGAGCCGGTGTTCCGTCTGCGGACGGATTCATCTTTACATCTTCGTTATTCACGCTATCTTTAACCTCGTTATTTACCTTCTCTAAATCTTTCGCCAACTTGTTACCCTCGCTTTCACTGCAATCATTACAAAAAAGCTTACTGCAATAACTTCATAATCGCTTTGGAAAAGCCCTCATCCTGGACTGCCAGGGAAGCACGCATCTCTTTACCTAATGCATGGCCGAGCTCATCCTTACTTCCGAATTCATAATAAGGAACTTCGTAGAATGTACACATGTTCCGGAACATTTTTTTCGTATTCTCCGATGCTTCTTCTGACACGATCACAAGAAATGCCATACCGGATTTCACTGCTTTCTCTGTAGAGAACTCTCCGCTCTTTACTTTTCCTGCCTTCGCTGCCAGTCCTAAAAGACCGAAAACTCTTGATCTGTTATCCAATCTTCTCCATCTCCTTTTCCAGACTCTCGTATACTTCTTTCGGAATTGCCATCTTGAAGGAACGCTCCAGCCCCTTGCCTTTCACTGCCTTTTTGAAGCAGTCCATGCACGGGCAGAGGTACGCTCCGCGTCCGTTCTTTCTTCCGGTCACATCAATGAAGATTGCACCTTCCGTATCTTTCAGGACACGAATCAGGTCCCGTTTATTTTTCATCTCGCCGCATCCGATACACTGTCTCTGCGGGATCTTCTTCTCTGTACCCATGGAATTCCCTTCACTCCTTATTTCTTCAGAATCAAATCAAATTAAACTTCTTCTGTAACGTCAGCTTCTTCTGCGATTTCCTGGCCGTCTTCAGTTTCATACTCCATGTAACCGTCTTCGTACTCACCCATCTCAAGGTCATCGAAGAGGCCGAGCTCTCTCGCCTGAGATTCGCTCTTAATATCGATCTTATATGTTGTAAGTCTTGCTGCAAGTCTTGCATTCTGACCTTCTTTACCAATCGCTAAAGATAACTGGTAATCCGGAACGATAACCTGAGCCTCTTTTGCATCTTCATCTGCTGCAACGAAGATAACTTTTGCCGGGCTTAATGCATTCTCAATGAGGAATGCCGGGTTCTCATCCCAGTTGATGATGTCGATCTTCTCGCCGCGAAGTTCAT
>JAFOCX010000070.1 GCA_017380975.1 Lachnospiraceae bacterium | reverse complement strand
TTTTGTGATCACAAACGCGCCGTCATGGAGTTTTAAGCGGTTGTTGATCTGTTTTACAAGCGCATCTTCGAACAGGTAACGGTTTTTACCCTTTACGCCGATCTCAGCGTACTTAATTAAAAAAGATTTATAATTCATGGTACCTCCAATTTGTACTCTCTATGCTCTGCGGTATCTTCTCAACATCGGAAGAAGTTCACGAAGCTGCTCCAGGCAGTAGTCTACATCGTCCTCTGTATTGAAAAGACCGAAGGAAAATCTCAGTGTAGAATCCAGCAGTGAATCTTTCACGCCGATCCCTTTTAATGTTCCGGAAATGCCCGGATGGTTTGAAGAACATGCAGAACCGGAAGATACATAAACACCTCTGTCTTCCAGCGCGTGAAGAAGCACTTCTGCACGAACCCCCTCAAAACCTGCACTCACGATCTGCGGAGCACTGTCTCTGCCTGTAAGGCCGTGTACGGTTACACCCTCGATCTCCTGCAAGCCTTTTACCATGCGGTCTTTCAAAGCATAGATCTGCTCCACTTTTGCCTCATGGTTTGTATACATCTCTTTGACAGCCATGCCCATACCTGCGCAGCCCGGTACATTTTCCGTTCCGGAGCGCATATTTTTCTGCTGACCGCCGCCAAAGATGATCGGTTTGATCTTTACCTTTTCGTCCACATATAAGAATCCGACACCCTTCGGACCGTGGATCTTATGTGCGCTGACAGACATCAGGTCAATGCCCATCTTTTTCGGACGGATCACATATTTTCCGTAGGCCTGGATGGCATCCACATGGAAATATGCTTTGGACTTCTTTTCTTTGATGATCTTTGCGATCTCCTCGATCGGTTCTACCGCACCCATCTCATTGTTCACATACATTATGGAAATAAGGATGGTTTCGTCGCAGATTGCTTCGCGAAGCGCATCCAGAGATACATGACCGTTCTCATCAGTCGGCAGGTAAGTCACACGGAATCCCTGCTCTTCCAGGAAGATCATCGTATTGTAAATGGACGCATGCTCAATTCCGGTTGTGATCAGGTGGTTTCCCGCACGTTTGTTGGCCATTGCGACACCGATCAGAGCCATGTTGTTGGACTCTGTGCCGCCGGATGTGAAGATAATCTCTTTGTCCTTAACCTTCAGGGATTTTGCGATCTCTTCTCTGGCGGATTTGATATAGTTTTCAGCCTCCACACCTTTCATGTGTCTGGAAGATGTGTTGCCGTAATCGGCCATCATGGCCTGTACCATCACGTCACGAACACTGTCGAAGACGCGTGTTGTGGCGGAGTTATCTAAATATACTTCTTTTCTTTCGATTCCCATGTTTAATCCTCTAATGCAAATCCGATCGCGGACAATACAAACATTCCTGCTGTCTCCGTGCGAAGGATACGCTTTCCAAGCGTCACCGGCTGAAGTCCGTTCGCCAGAGCCAGCTCGATCTCAGACTCAGCAAATCCGCCCTCCGGGCCAATAAAGACCGCACACTTCTGCCCCGGTTTTAATCCTCTGATCAGTCTGCGGGTCAGTTCCATTCCGGTCACACCGTCAATGGTCTCTGCCGCCTCATACGGAACGATCGCCAGATCGGCACTCTTGGCTTCCTCAACCGCTGCCTTATACTTCATTACTCCGGAAATTTCCGGAACGATCATGCGTTTGGACTGCTTTGCAGCACTCTCCGACACGCCATACCAGCGCTTGATCTTATTGCCTTCCTTCTTCGGATCCAGCTTCATGACGCATCTGGCCATATCCACCGGAACAATGCGGCTGACACCAAGTTCCACGCACTTCTGAATGATCAGTTCCATCTTATCACCTTTCGGAAGTCCCTGGTAAAGAACCACCTCAACCGGAAGTTCTGTATCATCCACTTCCTCCGGAAGGATCTCAGCCTTGACAGACTCCGAACCGATCTCTGTCAGTTCACAGAAATAATTCAGACCCTTTCCGTCACTGATCAGGACCTTCTCGCCCGGCTTCATGCGCAGAACATTTTTAATATGATTGACATCTGAGCCGACGATCGTCACCTCAGACTCCGTAAACAACTCAGTCTCTGTAAAAAAGTGATACATAATTATCCCTTATTTCTTTCTGCAAGTGATGGAAACCCACTCACCCTGGTATGTTGTTTCAATGATCTCGAATGCATCATTCTTCGCGAGAGCATCTTTCACAGCCTGTTCCTTCATATTAATGATACCGGAAGTAATGAAGATACCGCCCTTCTTAATATGAACCGGAACCTCTTCCTGGATCATGATAATGATATCCGCAAGGATGTTTGCAACTGCGATATCGTAGCACTCATAACCTGCTGCGTCCTGAACGTCCTTCTCATCGATGATGTTGCCCTGGATCACGCCGAATTTCTCTTCCGGGATCTGGTTTGCTTCCAGATTCTCATGAACAGCTGTGATCGCATTTTCATCCAGGTCTGTACCGTAAACATAATCTGCACCGAGTTTTAATGCTGTGATACCGAGGATACCGCTG
>JAFOCX010000009.1 GCA_017380975.1 Lachnospiraceae bacterium | reverse complement strand
TAGCATCAGCCGCATCAACAGCTTTTCTTAATAAGTCGAAGCTGCATGTGCAAGCGAACTGACCCGGAAGTTTGAAGCAATCCATGTAGTTGGAGTTTGTGGAAACACCCATAGCCATAACAACGTCACGGATCTTAACCTGCGGCTGCATAGCGCCACATGTACCAATACGGATGAGGTTCTTACAGCCGTAACCGTGGATCAGCTCGTAGGAGTAGATACCCATGGACGGGCAGCCCATACCTGTTGCCATAACGGAAACACGTTTGCCATTGTAGTAACCTGTGTAACCGAAGATGTTTCTAACAGCGTTGAACTGAACAGCATCTGTTAAGAATGTCTCAGCGATGTATTTTGCACGTAACGGATCGCCCGGAAGAAGGACTGTCTCCGCGATGTCGCCTAACTGAGCACCAATGTGAGGTGTCGGAACTTTAATTGTTGTCATAATATGTTTCCTCCTAAAATATTGTTTTTATTTTTCAAACTGCAGTTTTTAATGTTCTTTCTGCAGCCAGTTTTTCATGTAAAATTCTTTCCTTGTGAGATAATCCTCGTGCTTCACCTGAAGTTCCGGCTTTGCGAGCAGGTCGCATACGGTTTTCAGCAAAATCTCTGTTGTGTTGATGTAAGCATTTTCCTCATCTGCGATCTCAAATTCACAGCTGTGGACTCTTCCCTTCACGGCTGCAAATCCAAACTGTACGGCCGGGATCAGATAACCAAGATCGCCAACATCGCCCGATGCACCGGATACCACATTCTTTACGATCTTCGCATCCTCACAGATCTCCAGCATATGCTCATATACCACATCGCCAATCTCTTTTGACTGTGCTAACGGCATATAACCTGTCTCATTAATGATCTCACATTCCAGACCCAGCGCTTTTGCGGAATGGATCGCACAAAGATCAAATTTCTCACCTGCGATCATCAGCTCATCTAATGTATTGGCTCTGATATAAGACTCTAATACGACTTCCTCCGGAATAATGTTCACACTTCCGGAACAGGAACTGATCACCGGATGAAGCTGCAGACCGGTCTCTTTCGGGAACTGGTCCTTCATGTAAGAAAGAGCATTCATACAAAGGTTGGCACCATGGAGTGCGTTTCGGCCAAGATGCGGGATTACTCCGGAATGAGCCGCAAGTCCTTTAAAGATCGCCTTCTTCACCATAAATCCGGCCAATGTGGAACGGATATCAAACAATGTGCCGGAATCTCCGTTGATATGCATAGAAAGCACACAGTCAATATCATCAAACACACCCTGCTCGATCATATTCTGCTTTCCGGAGAAATAGCGGATCTTTCCTTCCTGACGAAGTCCTTCACGGTACTCGAAATCAATAAACTCCTCTGCCGGTGTTGCAATAAAGCTGACGGTTCCGCCAAGTCGATCCACCAGACCACTGTCCTTTAAAAGCTTCATGACCCAGGCAAGAACGGCTGTCTGGATACTATGACCACAGGAATGGTATGGATACGTTTTTGCACCGTCGCGCACATAAATTGCATCCATATCTGCCACAAGCGCAATATGATAACCGTCTCCGGAACCAAGATCGGCGCGGATACCGGTCATCGCGATCCCCTTTGTGCACGGAATTCCGTTTTCCTCTAAAAAAGAGGACAGGATTTCACTCGTTCGGACTTCCTTAAATCCTAACTCCGGACATGCAAACAACTCACGACCAAATGCAATGATCTCTTCGTGATGTTGTGTGATCAGACTTTTTAACTCTTCATATATGCTTAATAAATCTGTCTTATTCATACTTTCACAACCCAATCTGTTCAAATTTTGTTGTTACATGATTTTTAATTTTATCATATTTTATCATTGATGTCAAACAATTGCATGGTGACTGCCTACACTTCTCTTGTCATTTCCACACTTTTCCAGTAAGAATCTGACATTTGTCCGTTTTTCTGAAACAAAAAAAACCGACAGGCAACGTTCTGTTTCCTGCCGGATGTTCTCTATTTATTTTCTGATCAGAAGGGATTTACCTGTCATTTCCTTCGGCTGTTCCAGACCCATGATCTCGATCAGAGTCGGAGCGATATCTGCAAGGCAGCCGCCCTCTCTTAAACCGAATTCATCGCCTGCGTTTACCAGGATGAACGGTACCGGGTTTGTTGTGTGCGCTGTGAACGGAGCACCTGTCTCATAGTCAAGAAGCTGCTCTGCATTACCGTGGTCTGCGCAGATGAACATTGCACCGCCTGCTGCTTTTACTGCATCAACCGCTCTGCCGACACATGTATCAACTGCCTCAACCGCTGCGATCGCTGCTGCCTCAACGCCTGTATGACCAACCATATCCGGGTTTGCAAAGTTGATGATGATCACATCGTATTTGTCGGAACCGATCGCTTCTACAAGTTTGTCGCAAACCTGCGGAGCGCTCATCTCCGGCTGAAGGTCGTAAGTTGCAACCTTCGGGGATTTTACAAGGATTCTGTCCTCGCCCTCGTTCGGCTCCTCGATACCGCCGTTGAAGAAGAATGTTACGTGTGCATACTTCTCTGTCTCAGCGATTCTCGCCTGTGTCTTGCCGTTTGCAGCAAGGAACTCGCCAAATGTATTTGTGATGGACTGTTTCTTGAATGCTACAAATTTACCTGTGATTGTCTCATCGTAATCTGTAAAGCATACGTAAACCAGACCCTGTTTTTTCTCTCTTGCGAAACCTGCGAACTCATCATCACAGAATGCGCGTGTGATCTCTCTTGCACGGTCCGGGCGGAAGTTGAAGAAGATCACGGAATCGTTGTCGTTGATCAGGCCAACCGGAGCGCCGTTTTCTACTACAACTGTCGGCATAACGAACTCATCTGTCTTGCCATCGTCGTAGGAAGCCTGGATTGCTGCAGTTGCAGATGCATTTGTATTGCCCTCGCCAAGTGTAAGTGCTCTGTAAGCAAGCTCTACACGGTCCCAGCGATTGTCACGATCCATTGCATAATAACGGCCCATAACAGAAGCCACTTTACCAACACCGATCTCTGCCATCTTCGCCTCTAACTCTGCAACGAAATCCTTACCGGATGCCGGCGGAGTATCACGACCGTCAAGGAAGCAATGTACAAATACGTTCTCAAGGCCGCTTCTCTTAGCAAGTTCTAAAAGACCGTAAATATGTGTGTTGTGGCTGTGAACACCGCCATCAGAAACAAGACCGTACATATGAAGTGCGGAGTTGTTCTTCTTGCAGTTTTCCACTGCTCTTAAAAACTCTTCATTCTCAAAGAAATCGCCGTCAGCGATGGATTTTGTAATTCTTGTAAGCTCCTGATAAACGATGCGGCCTGCACCCATGTTCAGGTGACCAACCTCAGAGTTACCCATCTGACCGTCCGGAAGACCAACTGCAAGACCGCTTGCATTACCCTCTACGAACGGACACTCTGCCATTAATTTGTCCATAACCGGAGTCTTCGCCTCAAAAACAGCGTTAGCCTCCTCCTTCTTATTCAGACCATAACCATCCAGGATCATTAACACTACCGGTTTTTTGCTCATGATTTTTCTCCTTTATCTACAGACTATAACGTCTTTATTACTCTCAAACGCTATTATTGTATAACATTTGCAAAAATCCCGCAAGACCTACCACGTAAGTATTTGTTATTTTTTTATCACGAAAAAGAGGAACACTCTTTTCGCAAGTATTCCTCTTCCTCTATTTCCTCTTACGCAAACTTCGGCTCACGTCTCAATTTTGTCGCCTGCTCATAACCGTAACCGGCGGAGATCAGTTTTCCTTCCTCTCCCTCCAGGGCCATGAATGTGATTCCAAACGGCTTTCCTTCGGAAGTATAGCCGGCAGGAACGATCATGCCCGGGAAATTCGTCACAGCCGGAAGATCCATGACTCCCGGGAATACCATAACTTCCAGATCATGTTCTGCAAATGCCTCTTCCACCACATCACGCAGCATATGGCATTTGATCTTTTCTTCCAGATATTCTTCTTCGATCAGACGTCCAGAAGTGCCAAATTCCGCATTCTGCAGATTGTCCTGGCCATATTTCAGGCAAAGCTCCTGATGATCTTCGTTGTATTTAATGAACTCTCCAAGTGTTTTGACGATACCATTTCCGGCGTTCTTGGCAAGATAATGGTTTACATTCGCCTTAAACTCATACTTCATCAGTCGGTATCCGCCGCTGAATCGATCCACGTTGGTATCCTGCACTAAAACAGCACCCTGCTTTTCAAGAACACTCACTGCATCCTCAAATAATTTCTGTTCGTCTTCCGAAAGTCCGCCCAGAACCGCACGGTTTACACCGATCCGCATTCCGGAAAGACTGTCTGCATTCAGATATTTTGTATAATCCTTTTCACGATGATCGTCACGGTACCAGGTGGCCGGATCCCCCTGATCTTCTCCAACCAGACCGCCCAGCAGCACTGCCACATCTTCCACCGTGCGTCCCATTGGTCCTGCGGTATCCTGAGAAGATGCCAGCGGAACAATTCCTCCGCGGCTGATCAGACCAACCGTCGGTTTCAGACCAACGATCCCGTTTCTCCAGGACGGAGATAAAATGGAACCGCATGTCTCTGTTCCCACCGCTGCTGCACAAAAACTTGCTGCCACAGCAACCGCGGAACCGGTACTGGAACCACTTGCATCCCAGTCCGCTCCGTATGGATTGATCACCTGACCACCCCAGGAACTGTAACCATTCTTAATATCCACAGCAAAAAACTTCGCCATCTCTGTCAGATTCGCTTTGCCCATGATCACCGCACCTGCTTCGCGAAGCTGCTTCACAAGATTGGCATCTTCCGGCGCATAGTGGTCTTTCAAAGCACGGCTTCCTGCAGATGTGTGCATCTGATCTGCCGTTCCGATGTTGCCTTTGATCAGCACCGGAATACCGTGGAGATTGCTGCGTTTTCCTTTTAATTTTCTTTCACGGTCCATGGCCATTGCGACCGTCATTGCTTCCACATTGAGCTCTAGGATCGCATTCAGCGCCGGACCTGACAGATTGATCTCTTTTATGCGGTTCATGTAGCTGATCACCAGTTCTGCAGAAGTTGTTTCCCCCGCCTCCATCGCAGCCTGAAGTTCCATGATCGATTTTTCTTTTACATCATACATCTTGTTATTCTCCTTCTTATATACTGCTTTAAGAAGTTATGAAAAAACGGCATACAGCCACAAAAGCTATATGCCGTCGTACTGCTCATTATTTATTTAAGTAATCGATTGCAACCTGTGCAAGTAAGGAAGATCCTCTCCAAAGGAGATCCTCATCGATATTGAATCTGCTGTTGTGTAACGGCCATGCAGTCTCGCCTTCCGGAGTTGTATCGGAACCGAGCCATACGAAGCAGCCTTCCTTCTCTACGAGATAGTAAGAGAAGTCCTCAGCCGGCATTGCCGGAAGTGCAACGTCAACAACTTCCTCTTCACCAAAGAGGTTTACAGCTGTCTCTCTGATCAGAGCAGCATCTTTCTCATGGTTCATGAGTGCCGGATAGCCGCGGCCATACTCGATCTCAGCTGTGCAGCCAGTCTGGAGGCAAAGTGCATCGAGAAGTTTTCTCATGGAATCTTCGATCATATCACGAGTGTCCGGATTGAATGTACGTACTGTACCGTCAAGGAGACAGTCACCTGCGATAACGTTGTATCTTGTACCTGCATTGAAAATACCGAATGTTACAACTGCATTGTCAAGCGGGCTTACTTTACGGCTTACAAATGTCTGTGCGTTCATAACGAACTGTGCACCGAGAACTACTGCGTCGATACCCTGATCCGGTTTTGCGCCGTGTGCGCCTTTACCGTGGATGTTGATTGTGAAATGGTCTGTAGCAGCCATTAACGGGCCTGCCTTGATACCAACTTTACCATGCGGAAGGTCCGGCCATACATGGAGACCGTATACAGCCTGAACATCATCCAGATGTCCGGACTCTAACATACCCTTGGAACCGCCGTACGGAGATAATTCCTCTGCCGGCTGGAAGATTAATTTAACTGTACCGTTGATCATATCACGGTTCTGGCAAAGGATCTTGCCTGCGCCGATCAGACCTGCTGTGTGCGCATCGTGTCCACAAGCATGCATGCAGCCTTCGTTTCTGGATTTGAACTCTACATCGTTCATCTCCTGAACCTGAAGAGCATCCATATCTGCACGGATACCAACAACGCCGCCTTCATTTGCGCCTTTGATCACACCGATCACGCCATAACCGTTTACGTTCTCGATGATCTCGTCAACGCCCATCTCTTTGAGAAGCTCAATAACTTTTGCTGAAGTCTCTTTCTCACATCTGGAGTTTTCCGGATACATGTGGAAATGTCTTCTGATCGCGATCAGTTCCGGCATCATAGCCTTTGCGGATTCAACAACTTTACTCATAATGTCCTCCTATAAATCATGGTTCTCTCCCTGTGAAAGAACAAATTTAAAACTTGTTAAACTGATATTTCGGAGCTCTGCCCTCCAGAACCGCCATGATATCATTGGCAGCTGTCTCACAGCAGCGAATGATCGACTGCTCGGTAGACGCTGCAGTATGCGGTGTCAAGATCACGTTATCCAGCTCATATAACGGACTGTCTAACGGTAACGGTTCTTTCTCTGTTACATCCAGACCTGCGCACGCGATCACGCCTTCCTTCATCGCCTGGATCAGTTCTTCTTCATGAACCACTTCACCACGGCTTGCGTTGATCAGGGACGCCGTCGGTTTCATCATCTTCAGCTGCTTCATGCCTACACTGTGGTAAGTAGACGGAAGAAGCGGAGTATGGATGCTTACAAAATCAGCCTGCTTGAAAATCTCTTCCTGTTCCGGGATCAAAGTGATCAAGTCACCGATCTGTTCCTGCTTCAGGAACGGATCATATCCGATTACATTCATACCAAAACCGTTTTTCGCGATACCTGCCAACAGCTGGCCAATTCTTCCGCAGCCGAGCAGACCAAGGGTCTTACCCTTTAACTCAAAGGTATTGTCCAGGCTGAAACGGATCTTATAATTTCCTGCACGGAACTGTCTGTCCACGTAATTAAAACGACGGGCACATGCAAGCATTAAAAATACTGCCTGCTCTGCCACGGACTGCGCATTCTGACCCGGCGCATACACAACCGGGATCTTTCTTGCAGTTGCAGCTTCCACATCAATATTGTCAAGACCTGCACCCTGCTTTGCGATTACTTTCAGGTTTGGACCTGCAGCATCCATCATCGCTGCCGTGATCGGCTCTGTACGACATAAGATCGCTTCCGGCTTTAAAGCCTTTAATTCTTCAATATATCCGGCCTCATCGAAAAAATGATCGGTCAGTACAGCCTTTCCGCCTGCCGCTTCAAAAATCTTTGTCGCCGCATCGTTGATCTGTACTGTGTAAAATACGGTAAATGCCATCGGAAAACTTCCTTCCTGTAATGCGAACTAAAGGTGTTGATGCTTTAATTCACTAAATTCTTCGTGTAAAAAATAAGGTGTTGTGGGTGAAATCACCCACAACACCCTTAAAAACTTTTGGTTTTATTCAGTTTTAGCTGATAATCAAATTACCAAGCGATACCCTGAGCCATCATAGCGTCAGCAACCTTCTGGAAACCAGCAAGGTTAGCACCAGCAACGAGGTTGTAGCCTAAGCCATACTTCTCAGCTGTAGCTGCGGATGTGTCATGGATACCTGTCATGATTCTGTGAAGTTTCTCATCAACTTCTTCAGCTGTCCAGGAGTATCTCATGGAGTTCTGGGACATCTCAAGACCGGATACAAGAACGCCACCTGCGTTAACAGCCTTGGACGGAGCAACTACCATGTTCGGCTGGCTCATTAAGAACTTAAGAGCGTCGTTTGTTGTCGGCATGTTAGCAACTTCGATGTAGTACTTAGTACCGTTAGCAACGATCTGCTCAGCCTCGCCCATACGAACGTCGTTCTGCATAGCTGCCGGCATAACGATATCAACTTTCTGACCGAACGGTTTCTGGCCCGGGAAGAACTCTACGCCAAACTTGTCAGCATAGTCCTGAACGCGGTTTCTACCAGAAGCTCTCATCTCGAGCATGTAGTCGATCTTCTCTTTTGTTGTGATACCTTCCGGATCGTAGATGTATCCATCCGGACCGGATAATGTAACTGCTTTAGCGCCTAACTCAGCAAGTTTTGTTACGATACCCCAAGCTACGTTACCGAAACCGGATACAGCAACTGTCTTGCCTTCGATTGTGTCGTTCTCATGTTTCATAACTGCTTCTACATAGTATACAGCACCGAAACCTGTAGCTTCCGGACGGATTAAGGAACCACCGAAGGACATACCCTTACCTGTGATAACGCCGTTCTCGAATGCTGCTTTAAGTTTTCTGTACTGACCATACATGTAACCGATCTCACGAGCGCCTACGCCAAGGTCACCAGCCGGAACGTCAACGTCCGGACCGATGTGACGGTATAACTCTGTCATGAAGCTCTGGCAGAATCTCATAACTTCTGCATCGGACTTACCGTTCGGATCGAAGTCGGAACCACCCTTAGCACCACCCATCGGGAGTGTTGTTAAGGAGTTTTTGAATGTCTGCTCGAAGCCTAAGAATTTCATGATGGAAAGGTTAACGTTCGGAGCGAAACGTAAGCCGCCCTTGTACGGTCCAATAGCGCCGTTGAACTGTACACGGTAACCACGGTTAACATGAGCCTGACCATTGTCATCTACCCACGGAACGCGGAACTCGATTGTTCTCTCCGGCTCTACCATTCTCTCAAGAAGAGCAACTTTCTCATACTCCGGATGTGCATCAACGATCGGTGCTAAAGACTCTAAAACTTCTTCTACAGTCTGAAGGAACTCCGGCTCGTGTGCGTTTTTCTCTCTAACTTCAGCTAATACTCTCTCGATATACTTGCTCATTTCGCAAATACCTCCTTAAAAAATTGGTTATTTATTCACCCCTGTGCGTCACTCGCACCAATAAGAGACTTAAAATACGGTTCTGGGTCTTTTATTGAAACTCAGTGTCTCAAAATAAGATCCATAAAAGGCAGGTTGTTGACGGCAAAGTATTTTCTTTTGTACATATTGTTTAAATAAATATGTATTTGTACACTTTTCATCTAGAAAAAGGTACATTCACCGATGCTCATGCGAAAATCCCTTCCGTTTCCCTATCCGGAAAGGCTTCGTTTTGAACCCCTTTTATATTAAGACTCATGTATTTCGCGTCTTTTATTGGTTTCATTTTAACATAGCCTTTTGACTTTGTCAACATTCTATGGTACGATTCTGGTGGGATACGATTTATCGACACGCTTGTCATTAAAAGACCCGTTATTGTCTGAAAGGAGCAGCTTCCCGTATGATCAAAGTCAGTATTATCAGTCCTCGTAAATCCATGGATGCCATTGTCAGTGCCCTGGAGCATCAGGACTTCGGATGTACCTTCACAAACTATGTATACAAACAATTAGAAGAAATTAAAGACATATATGAGCAGTGCAAAGACTCCAGCGATGTGATTTTCTTCTCCGGAGAGCTCGGATATTCCTATATGCTGACACATATTGATAATATTCAGGTTCCGTGCAGCTTTATCTCCTATTCTGAGAAAGATATTTTATCGATCCTGTTAAACTTTGTTGTCCGCTACCCGCACATCCCGCTCTCCAGAATTTATATCGACTTCTTAAGTCCGGTCAATGACTTCATGAATTTAAAGAAGTATCTGAGTCCGAATTACATGCCGTACCTGTTTGAAAATCCGATCTACAACTATGAAACACTGAAAGAACGGGCAGAAGAACTCTGGAACGCCGGAAAGATCGACATGATCCTGACCCGCACGACCAATCAGCTGGATGTCTTAAACAAATTAAAGATCCCTTATATTTATTTCATCCCGGACGCAGAGACGATTCGCGACTCTATCAGGCACGCGATCGACGCGATCCGCCTGAAACAGAAAAATCAGGCCGGCAAACTGGTTATCCTGATCAAACTGATCTATCCGGAATATATTTCTACACAGGACCGTGAACTGCTGGACATCACACTCCACAAATACCTGCTGGATTTTCGCAAAGAATTCCAATATGATTTTGCGCTTCATACAGCAGCGCATCGCTTTGAACTTTCGCTGGACAGTGATCTTTACAAGACCAGTTTCGAACGTATTCAGGATCTGATCACTTTCCTGGATGAGACCGGCGAGCTGGAATTCCGACTTGGCGCAGGATTTGGCAAGTCCCTGGGCGAAAGCCACTATCAGGCAGAACTGGCACTGCAGGAATCTGTGAAATACGGAAAGAATGACGGATTTATCATTCATGGTGAGGAAAGCACACTGACAGGTCCCCTCTCTCTGACAAGAACACTGAACTACAGCTATTCCAACACCAAAGCCCTCGCTTACTCTCAGGCCAACGGCATCAACGAGAGCAACTTGCTGAAGATCGTCGGACTGTTCCAGATGGATAAAGATACGGTTATGACTGCAGCCTCCCTGTCCCAGTGGCTCAATATTACCAGCCGAAGCTGCAACCGTATTTTACAGCAGCTGCTGGATTCTAATTTAATAGAAGAAATTGCACCACAAAAACAAGAAGGAAAAGGACGTCCGACAAGGCAATACCGTTTCAATAAACAGAGGTTCATTCAGACATTTTTCTAACGGTGTTTCTTCTATATAATATAATTTGACCGCCAGACCTTCCTATGATATAATGATTGGAATAAATTACAAGCTGGAGGGGTTGTACTTGAAAATCCACGAATCTGCAGAAAACTATTTAGAGACCATTTTATTGCTGAGCAAAAAGCAATCTTACGTACGTTCTATCGACATCGCCAATGAACTTAGTTTTTCCAAACCGAGTGTCAGCGTTGCCATGAAAAACCTTCGTGTCAGCGGTCACATTCAGGTTGATCCGGCAGGACATATTACCCTGACCGAATCCGGATTGAACATTGCCGAAACTATTTTAGAACGCCATAGAGTCCTTTCACAGATGTTGATCCGCTTAGGCGTTGATCCGGTCATTGCATCCGAAGATGCCTGCCGCCTTGAGCATGTGATCAGCAAAGAAAGTTTCGATGCGATCAAAAAACATATTGAACAGCCGATGCATAAGTAAAAGCCCTCGGGAATGGTATGGTTCCCAGGGGCTTTTTGCCGGATATCGTATTATTAAATTGCAGACAATGCCGCCCCCACAACGATACAGGGAGGTATGGGGGAATGGGGACATAGAGATATCCGGCAGCTAGACTTTGAGGACATCTTTTATAAATCACTTTACAAAAGACGCAACGTGCTCAAATATAGCATATTCTATTTTTCTTGTCAACAATCTACTTTAATTTTTTTCTTTTTTAGCAAATACTATACTTCTACTTAATATAATATAGCAAAGACCGAATCCCTCGTTTTGGAATTCGGTCTTCTTTCTTAATATATATTGTCAAAACATTCGTACACAAAATGGAGAGCAACTCCAATCGCTGCGCTTTCCTTTTTATATCGGCTGATCTTCAAATATCTGGAGTCGGAATCGAATTTGTTATACTCTCTGATGCGGGCACCAAGCTCCATCATATAATTTTCCAAATACTCTCCCATATCACCGCCCAGAATCAGTTCCGTATCATGGATCATACGCAGATTGGAAATTGTAATTGCCAGATAATCAAGATATGCATCCCAGATTTTCATAACGGACGGATCCTTCTTCTCAACGAGGCACATAAATTCGTCCAGAGGCATACCGCTTTCCTTTTCCAGTGCCTGTACGGAACAATAAGAGTCTACACATCCGTTCTTTCCGCAATAGCATGGACGTCCGCCCGGAACCAGGATCACATGGCCTACTTCACCGGCTTTTCTGTTCTTTCCACGGTGAACTATATTATCCGCCTTCAGTGCACTTCCTACCGTACTGCCCAGAAACAGATAGATCGCATCTGCTCCGATGCTTTCTCTCTCTGCAATCATTGCCGCGTTCGCATCATTTTCAAAGAAAACCGGATATGGAATAAATCCATCTACCGTTTTCAGGTTAATTCCTTCCAAATCCAAAGCATGTGACTTGATCAGGATCTTATCTTCCGCATTGATATTTCCCGGAAGGGCCACACCGATTCCAAGGATCAGTTCTCGATCCACTCTCGATGCCTCTAAAAACCTCTCAACATCGTCAATCAATGCCTGATAATAATTGTTCGAGTTTTCAAATGCACGTTTTGTTCTTCCATGTCTCAAAACCGTTCCGGCCAGATCGAGCAGAACATAAGAAATATGCGTCGGTGTAACATCCAGACCTACAGAATATCCCATCCTTCCGTTGACCGCCAAAGATTTGGCACGGCGGCCTCCTGTGGATTTATACTCTCCAACCTCTACAAGAAATCCCTGTTCGATCAGCTCTTTTGTATTCTGCAAAATCGTAGGCATACTAAGTCCAAGAGCTTTGGTCAGTTCTGTCTTCGACGCATTGTCATTCTTAAATATATATCGGACAATTTCGGACTTTTTATTTCCTTTTGATTTTCCCGTTCCGCCGTATTCCATGTGCTGTACTCTACCTTCTGAATCTTACATAAAATTTTAGTTTCATTCTATGAAACTATGTTCTATTATATCACTTTTCTAAATTTGATGAAAGCACTTTTTATCCTTAGACATGGATTTCCTCTGTTCCATGGGTTATAATGTCCTTATAAATGAATCAAAGGCATGGAGGAACATGATGAACTATACGGATTTGATCTTTGATCTATATGGAACACTCGTAGACATTCACACAGAAGAAAGTGAAGCAGTCTGGGAAAAAGTTGCATTATTCTTTGGTTTTTACGGAGCTTATTATTCCGGCGAAGAACTTTACGAAGCCTTCCGGTCTGCCCTGGCAGTGCGCAAGGCAGAAGCCGGACAGGATTATGAGTGCTATCCGGATATTCCTTTCGAACCGATCATGAGCGAATTATTTGAAATGAAGGGTATTACCGAACGTTCAGACCTGCTTGGCATCCAGGCTGCACAGTTATTCCGAATTCTTTCTATCGAATATATTCATTTGTATCCGAAGGTACCGGAGGCACTTACAACACTCCGGAACAAAGGTTACCGCCTGTGGCTTCTCAGCAATGCACAGAGGATCTTCACCGAATACGAAATTCGACACTTGAAACTGGAGCAGTACTTTGACGGAATTTACCTGTCCTCAGATTTCGCATGCAGAAAGCCGGATATCCGCTTCTTTAAGGCTCTCCTCGAGGAACAGAAGCTGGAACCTTCTCGATGCCTGATGATTGGTAATGACCGCGATACTGACATCTCCGGTGCGAAACATGCAGGACTTTCTACCTTATATATGCATACAAATCTGACACCTCCGGATCAGGATGAAGCGGATCCTGCTATGTCTCCGCAAAAAACAGGATCTGACTGCAGACATTTCGAATACGAGGGTTGCGATTGGGCAGAATTACCCCAGTTAATCCAAACTTTATCATAATATTCATTAAAACATAGTTTACTTTTTAACAAAAATGTATTAATATTTATACATGTGTAATTTTCAAAGGAAAATTTTAAAGGAGATATAATTATGAACATTTCATCTTTACAGAAAGCCAGATACGAGTACTCTCCGAAACTTCCGGGTATGCTCAGAAACGGTATCTCTGAGATTTGCGTTCAGGAAGGCGCAGAGACACAAAGCGTAGCAGATCAGGAGAAGATCAAAGCTCTTTTCCCGAATACATACGGCAAAAAAGAGATCACATTCGTAAAAGGTCAGAACACATCTGAAGCAAAAACACACCGCGTAGGTGTTATCCTTTCCGGCGGACAGGCTCCGGGCGGACACAACGTTATCTGTGGTTTATACGATGCATTAAAAGCTACAAACCCGGAGAACGAGCTTTACGGTTTCAAGGGCGGTCCGAGCGGTCTCATCGAGGACAACTACTTAATCTTCACAGATGAGTACATCGATCAGTACAGAAACACTGGCGGTTTCGATATCATCGGTTCCGGCAGAACAAAACTTGAGACAAAAGAGCAGTTCGCGATCGTATCTGATGTTTGCAAGAACCACGGCATCACAGCTGTTGTTATCATCGGCGGTGACGACTCCAACACAAACGCAGGTGTTCTTGCTGAGTATTTCGCAGCAAACAACACAGGTGTTCAGGTAATCGGATGTCCGAAGACAATCGACGGTGACCTTAAGAACGAAGATATCGAGTGTTCCTTCGGTTTCGATACAGCAACAAAGACATACAGCGAGCTCATCGGTAACATCCAGAGAGACTGTAACTCTTCCAAGAAATACTGGCACTTCATCAAAGTTATGGGCCGTTCCGCTTCCCACGTTGCTCTTGAGTGTGCACTTAAGACACAGCCGAACGTTTGCTTAATCTCTGAAGAAGTAGCAGCTAAGAAGATGTCCCTCTCCCAGATCGCTGATCAGATTGCTGACTCCGTAGAGTACAGAAGCAACAACGGCGAGAACTTTGGTGTTGTTGTTATTCCGGAAGGCGTTGTTGAATTTGTTCCGGAGTTCGGCGCTCTCATCCACGAGATCAACGAGCTTCTTGCAGGCAGCAAAGCTGATGCATTCAATGCACTTCCGACATGGGCAGAGAAATATGCCTTCATCGAAAACGGCTTAACAAAAGAATCCATGGAAGTATTCGCCATTCTTCCGCAGAACATCCAGCAACAGTTATTCTTAGAGAGAGACCCGCACGGCAACGTACAGGTATCCCTGATCGAATCCGAGAAATTATTCGCAGCTCTCGTTGCTGATAAATTAGCAGCAAGAAAAGCAGCAGGCACATACAAGGGTAAATTCTCTTCCCTCTGCCACTTCTTCGGTTACGAAGGCAGATGTGCATTCCCGTCCAACTTCGATGCTGACTACTGCTACTCCTTAGGTTACAACGCATTCATGCTCATCCAGTATGGCTGCAACGGTTTCTTATCCAAAGTATCCAACCTCTCTGCTCCGGCAAGCGAGTGGATTGCAGGCGGTATGCCGATCACAAAGATGATGAACATCGAAAGAAGACACGGCGAAGATAAACCGGTAATCAAAAAAGCTCTCGTAGAACTTGACGGCGCTCCGTTCAAATACTTCGAGGCACACCGCGAAGAGTGGTCCAAGAACACATGCTTCCAGTACCCGGGTGCTATTCAGTACTATGGTCCGACAGAAGTTTGTGATCTTACAACAGTAACACTTGCTCTTGAGCAGGCAAAATAAGATTTATTAAAAATGAAAGAGAGTGTCGCACAATGACGTAACATCATTGAAGTGACACTCTCTTTTTATCTATTCATCACATAGCGAACTTCCACCGCACCATCAAACTCACTAATGCGTTCATTGCCATCCCAACAAAAACCATGCTTTTCATAAAAACACCTTGCTCTGGTATTTTCCTTAAATGCCCAAAGATAAACCGTTTTTTCACATATCTGTCTCATTGCTTCCACCAACAAAGCATGTCCCAGTCCGGTTCCCCAACTTTCCGGAAGCGTATGCAGAGCCACCACCTCTACACCTTCTTCCGTGTCTTTCCAACAGATAAATCCTTGATTATCTCCCATCAGGAATTGCATTCCATCTTCCTGACAGACATGCTCCAGCATCGCACGACAATTCTCAGGATTAGTGCAGGCATCCATGGTTTCCTTCGATACAAAATCTGCAAAAGAGGTTCGGAAAGAGGTAATCATAATATTAGAAGCAAGAGCCATATCTTCAAAAGTAGCCTTATAAATTTCCATTATAGAATCTCCTTTTCTTCCTACTGTCAGTATATACCGAAAATGTTAACTTGCAAAGCAAAAACCCCCGGCATTTCTTCCGGGGGTTAACATCTCATCAAAGTATGAACTTTTCAAAGAATATTATTTTAATTAGTTAGATTCCATCTCTGCAATTGCTTGCTGCGCAGTTGCAAGCGAAACATAGCAATCCTCAATTAAACTAATCCTTCTCTTTGTCTTTCTTATGCCAGTTATCCAATACCGCCTCAACCTGAGCAATCAACTGCTCCTTATTAGGCATATACAAAACATACCGGGAAGCAAAAATATTATTAGATAAACCTCCCAAAGCATATTCTGCTGTAATACTATCTTTATCCGTACAGAGAATAATTCCAATTGGGGGATTATCATCTGAATCATTAACTTCTGCTGCATAATAATTCAAATACATATTGATTTGTCCCGCTGCCCAGGAGTTAACTTAGTAGTTTTTAGCTCGATTAATACATATGCTCTCAGTATTTTATTATAAAATACCATATCCACATAATAATGCATGTTGTTAATGGTTACCCGTTGCTGTGTCCCAACAAACATAAACCCACGTCCAAGCTCCAGTAAAAACTTCTCAATCTGTTGCACCAGTGCTCGTTCCAAGTCACGCTCTAGCATTGGCTTATTTTCTGGAATCCCTAAAAATTCAAACACATAAGGATCACGAATAATATCTGCCGGCTGCACAATTTCATTACCATGAAGAGCCAACGATAAGACCTTTTCCTTATTTGCGTTGCCATCAGAAAGTAATAAACGTTCAAACAACGAACTTTCTATCTGACGTTTTAATTCACGTACGGACCACCCAGCATTTACAGTCTCTTTTTCATAAAAGCTTCGCTTTTCTAAATCTGAAATACTCAGCAATTCACAATAATGTGACCAACTCAATTTGCCAGACAGTGTCTGGCATTTTTCGTAAGCCAGGTAAAACAAACGCATATTTTGAAGATTAGAACGCGAAAACCCTTTTCCAAACTCTTTTGTCAATTCCTTCGCTAATTCCTTTAATGTCTGTCTTCCATAGTCTGCTCTCTCTGGCGCAGACTGTTCATGTTCACAAATAATCCGACCAATATTCCAATACGTAATCAACAATTCGTTATTCACTTGATACGCGATATTCTTTCGAGAAGCATTCAATATCTCCTTAATTTCTTTAACCACGTTAGACATTTCGTCAGATGGTATTAACTCTTTTTTCACACGTGCCCCTCCTTTCATATGAAACACAACATAGGGCTATTTTACATATAAAAAATAGAATTCTGCTTAAACTAAAAACCTCTTTACAAAACGCTCTTGCCATTATTACAAAAATCAGCAATTACAACTCCAACAAGCATCAAAAGAAAGAGTCAAACTCACAACCTCTTGTTCCAATTTCACATCTTCCTTCAACATATACTGTACCACATCCCGGTACATTTCATTCTCTGCAAGCGTCTTCAGCCGCTTCCTGTCATTGGCTGAAAGCTTCAGAAGGCAATCTGCATACCGCACATCCTGCAATTCCTCCTTTGACATTCGCCAAAGCCCAAAAGGAATTCCGGTAATCCTGCAAAGATTTTCATGAATATAAAATCCACCGGCATCAATATCTCCAAAATGCAGATATGCAATTTCGGGATTATCATCAAACACCTTTCTCAGGAACTCCCTCTGAAACCGATTCGCATATCCGCCCAGATAAAAATACGAAGTATTCTCATCGTGGCACCGCATGTAAGAAGTCTTATTCTCCACGGTCATCAACTGCCTGTCCCTCACAACAATGCGTTCAATTCCATCCAGTTCATCCGCATAAAACTCTACACCGTTCCGAAATTCTCCCAGCTCGATTGTCCTTCCTTTCTTTACTAGAACAATATTCCCTTTCAGACAAAGCTTCTGCCTCTCTGCTACAATATGGTACTCCCTAAGGATCTCATCGAAAAGTTCATGTTCCTCACATGGCCGTCCATGATACTTTCTGAGCAGTCCGCACACGGCATCCATCGTATTCTCCTCGAAATATTTCGAGCTACCATAGATCAGCATGGAAACTTCACGCACATACAGTAACTGCTCATTTCCCTCGATAAAAATAAGTGCCTTCAAGATTTCTTCAGTCTGCGCATAGTTTTTCGGCACGGTATTTTTATCCAGACTCGCCCGGAGTTTTGCACATTCGAGATCTGCAATAGGAGAATAACCGCTGTATCTTTTAATGATTCCCTCTACTTGCTTGATTTTCTCGTGTTTCGACTCGTATCCGTATTTCTCTGTCAGATACCGCTCCGCATCTTCAACCTTCCCATCGATCAGATAAATTGCGGCAATCTCATTGCTGAATCCCTTCATTTCATAGGTTAAAAACCCATTTTCCCGCAATTTGGCCGCGGCTTCATTGATCCCGTTGATCTCGTCCAAATCTCCATCATTCCGATTATACCCCGTATACAATTTCGTCGGTTTTATCTGGGTCCTTCGATTGATGATCCCGGTTCCGTTGTCCTTCTTGCTCTTCCGATACAGCTCTACCAGCGTCGTCAACATTTTTTCCTCATAGTTATGCATAAGATTTCTCCTCATGGAACTGCACGATACCAAGCTGCATACTGTCCGGCCGCACGCGCAGAACCGGCAGGATTACTTCACACTCGTTGCCGATCGACTCCGTTTTATCCGGCGAACAGAAAATCACCTGCATATTCTGCTTCTTCATGAAATCCAACATTAATTTTACATTGCCCGGATCCATTTTCGCAAACGGCTCATCGATGAACACCAACCTTGCGGAATTCACGCGCTGGTTATAAATCATCAATAGTGCCGACGACAAAATCAATAAGTATGGGATCTGCACCTCTGCCCCGGAGTTAAAACCCGTCTGACGAGACAATTTCGCACGATCCAGAATATGATTGCTCATCAGAATCTCATACGTCATATAATTCCGGTAATCTGCAAACCGCGCGATGGTTTCCTCACTATTTTTTTCAATGATTCGGTTGATGATCTGCTTCAGTTCCCTCTCCAACTGCTCCCCATCCTCATTGGGCACGGATGTCAGCATGTCAAACGTAATCTGTCCGGATCCGGAACGGTCTCCCAGTTTCTCCCTCTCATCCAGATACTTCGCATATTCGATGATCTTCGCATACTCTGAGCCATCTTTCACATAATGCACGTCAAACTGGTATTTTGTTGCGAAATTAAGCTTTGCCAATTCCGCATTGATCTGCTTCAAGTCATCCAACGCCTTTTCACATGTGTTCATAATCGTCAACACGAACTCGTTTTTGAAAATGTCCTCGTATCGCTTCGTCTGCGCATCCAATTTTTCGCGGATTTCCTGCAGATTATCCATCCAGATCCGGTCGCGTCTCTTTGCATAAATTTCGCGATCCGATTCACCAATTGGCATAGAACTGTCCGGATGTTTTGCATTATAACCAGACTGCAAACCGATCAGATTTTTTCTATATCGTTCGATATCTCCAACCAATTTTCTTCTCGAATCAGGCAACAACAAACCGCCTACGCCTTTCATACCAGCTTCCACATATTTATCATATGCCTCGACTGCTCTCTGAACAATCGGATAAGCAGAAACCTCATACTCCTTAAATGCTTCTTCTTCCTTGCTCAGTTCCGTGGTTTTTGCATCAATCTCCTTTCCACATACCTGAATCTTTGTATCCAATCTTGCTCTTTCATCTGTGTTATGATCGCGCTCACGCTTCACAGCTTCCTGCGCGTCCATCAGTCTGGCGACTCTCTGACTTAATTCAATATATTCCTTATTATTCTGCTGAGCCTTTATTAACTGCTTCAGCTGTTTCTCTGCCTCGTCCAGCTCTTTCACATTCTTCCGGTACTTTGCATGAACATCAAAATCGTAAGCCTTGAAAAATTCCTTATCCTGATTCAAACGATTCTTTCGCTCTGTAATCGCCCTTTGTTCCGCGAATTTCTCCTTCCGCGCTGCCTGAAGTTTCTCAATCTCCTTCTCCGCACGCTTCCGGTTCAGCTCAAACGTCTCCTGACCAAGATAGTAGGAATGAATCCGGTCAAATCGAAGGAAATAGCTGTCCATGGCAACGGACACACGCCCTTCCACAGAAATTGCATTCTCATACTCCCGCACTTCACGCATGTTTACCGCGTGCATACGTCCCAGCTGAAAGTCAAAGTACTTCTTTGCCACTGCATTCTTGATTTCAAGAAAATGAATTGCTGAATCCTTTTCCGCTTCGATCTCCTTTTTCATCAATAATTTCGTGTTAAACAAATGAGCATATTTATACTGGCTCCGGTTCAAAACATCATCCGCAATGTCATAATACTGTGGATCTACCAGAATCGTGTAGCGTCGCGCACCCAAAAATGCCTCGATCGAATCCCTCCATCTCTCATCCTTAATCCCGATTACATATTCACAGGCAAATTTTGCTTCCGAAAATATTTTCCGCTTTGCAAACTCACGATTGATTTCCTCTTTCAGTCCTACATAATCCGGAATCTGCGCATACGTATTTCGATGCTTCTTTGCTTCTTCCAGAATTTTCTCTTGTATAGCCAGCTTGCGATTGAATTCTTCGATCTCCTGTCCAATCAGTGCTCCCTGTGCGGTAAACGCATCATAGCTCTCATTGATCGCCTGTTTCAGTCCTGCAACAGCAATCTCTTTCTCGAACGTTGGAACAGAACGGTCACAAAGGGATGCCAGCATGTCTTTCTTCTCAATTTCACGATGCTCCTCAGCAAAAGCTGACAGAATCTCGCTGACTTTTGTCTGAAACTGTTCCAGTTCATCTTTTGCCAGAGAAAGCTGACATTTTTCCTGTTTTAGGGAACTTGCACGCTCTTCTTCTGTCTGAATCGCCTTCGTGGTA
>JAFOCX010000069.1 GCA_017380975.1 Lachnospiraceae bacterium | reverse complement strand
GTATCATGCGTGGCCAGCAGCTGCGCGGAAAACTTCCGGCGCTGATCCCGTCCGTTCCGGGCTATATGCCTCCGGAAGCATATGAGACTGTGGCAGAGGGTATGGTTCTGGTCGCTTGTAAATCAGGAAGTGTTGCAAAAGTCAGTCATGATGTCGGTATTTTTGATCTTCCGGACGGAAGTCGTTATGTGATCGCAATGCTGACAGCAGATCTGGAAAAGGATATGGATGGAACCACAGCGATTTCCAAAGTGTCCAAGGTTTGTTATGATGCATTTAAATAAGAAAAAAATGGAAAAAACCGCTTGACAGATCAGTTAGTTGGTGCTAATCTAGGTTCGTAGTTAGATGGGACTAATCGAAAGATAGAGATGTGAAGGAGGATATGATGACTTTATTAGATGCACAGCTCGGCGAAGAGTATATCGTCAAAGAGATTGTAACAGATGATGAAGAACTGGACGCGTTCCTTTTCTCCTTGGGCTGCTACAGCGGGGAACCGATCACAGTAGTTTCCAGAAAAAAGAGCGGCTGCGTGGTTTCCATCAAAGATGGCAGATACAACATCGACAACCAGCTTGCTGAAGCAATTATGATTTAAAGGGTATTTCTATATGTGGTGAGAGATCACCACATATATTTTGAAAATAAGTTAGTTTAAACTATCTCGAGTTAGTTATGGATAATAAAATAAGGCTGCAAAGAAAGAAGCAGTAAGGGAAAGAGACAAATACAGGGAGGATAACAACATGAGAATTGCTTTAACCGGTAATCCGAACAGTGGTAAGACTACCATGTACAACGCTCTCACAGGAAGAAGTGAGAAGGTTGGAAACTGGGCCGGCGTAACTGTTGACAAAAAAGAAAGTCCGATCAAAAAGAATTATTATAGCGGAAGTGAGGAACTGATTGCCGTTGACTTACCGGGTGCATACTCTATGTCTCCGTTTACTTCCGAAGAAAGTGTAACAAGCAGCTATGTAAAGAATGAGCAGCCGGATGCGATCATCAACATCGTTGATGCGACAAACTTAAGCCGCAGCTTATTCTTCACAACACAGCTTTTAGAGCTCGGCATTCCGGTGGTTGTTGCGCTGAATAAGAGTGATGTTAATGAAAAGAAAGAGACAGAGATCGACGCAGATCAGCTTTCTAAGTTATTAAACTGCCCGGTCGTGAAGACTGTTTCTACTTCAAGCAGCGATAAAGGGCTTGCGGAAGTGGTGAAGGTTGCAGTATCCTTAAAGGGCAAAGAGCAGAAAGCTCCGTATGCTCAGGGGGATGTGGATCTTACAAGCAAAGAAGCAGTAAAAGCAGCTGACAGAAAGCGTTTCGAATTTGTAAATAAAGTAGTAAAAGAAGTTGAGTCCCGTAAGGTTCTTACCAAGGATACAAACTTCCATGATAAGATCGATGACATCCTGACCAATAAGTTCCTCGGTATTCCGATCTTCGCGGTTGTGATGTTCCTCGTATTTGATATTTCTCAGTCCACACTCGGTCCGGCGATCGCAGATTTACTGGTTGGCTGGATCGAAAGTTTCCAGGAAGCGGCTGCAGGGATGGTGGAAAGTGCTTCTCCGTTCTTACAGGCTCTCCTGATCGACGGTATCATCGGAGGCGTTGGTGCGGTTGTTGGTTTCTTACCGCTGGTAATGGTCATGTACTTCTTAATCGCACTCCTTGAGGATTGTGGTTACATGGCTCGTGTATCCGTAGTTATGGATCCGATCTTCAAGAAGGTTGGTCTTTCCGGTAAATCTGTTATCCCGATGGTAATCGGTACAGGCTGTGTGATCCCGGGTGTTATGGCTTGTCGTACAATCCGTAACGAGCGTGAGCGCAGAGCAACAGCGATGCTGACACCGTTTATGCCGTGTGGCGCTAAGTTACCGGTTATCGCATTATTCGCAGGTGCATTCTTTGAGGATGCAACATGGGTTGGTACGATCATGTACTTTGCAGGTATTCTCCTGATCTTCTTTGGCGCACTCCTTGTAAATAAGGTGGCAGGCCATAAGGCGAAAAAGTCCTTCTTCATCATGGAGCTTCCGGAGTACAAGATCCCGAGCTTATACCGTGCATTTATGTCCATGCTTGAGCGTGGTAAATCTTACATCATCAAAGCAGGTACGATCATCCTGGTTTGTAACACAGCAGTACAGATCATGCAGTCCTTCAATTTCCAGCTTCAGCTTGTGGAAGAGGGTATGGAAAGCACTTCCATCCTTGCAGGCATCGCAGGTCCGTTCTCCTACTTACTGATCCCGATTGTAGGTTTTGCGTCTTGGCAGCTTGCGGCAGCAGCTGTTACAGGCTTCATCGCAAAAGAGAACGTTGTTGGTACACTGGCAGTTTGCTTTGCGATCACAAACTTCATCGATACAGAAGAACTTGCACTGGTTGGCGGCGCGAGTGAAGTAGCAGTTGCTATGGGACTTACAAAAGCAGCAGCGCTTGCTTATCTGATGTTTAACCTGTTTACACCGCCGTGCTTTGCAGCACTTGGTGCGATGAACTCTGAGATCAATGACAGAAAATGGTTCTGGGGCGGCGTTGCGCTTCAGTTTGCAACAGGCTTTATTGTAGCATTCTTCGTATACCAGATCGGTACACTGGTCACAGAAGGTACTTTAGGCGGCGGATTTGTTCCGGGTCTCATCGCAGTGATCGTGATCATTGCATTTGTGATCAGCCTCATTAAGAAAAATGAGAAAAAATAATGATTGAAAAGGAGTTTCCGTATGGCAGATATGATTGTTGTTGCGATTTTGCTGATCGTTGTAGGATCAGCGATATACTACATCCGAAGAGAGAAGAAACGCGGTGTGACATGCATCGGCTGTCCGCATGCGGGAACTTGTGCGAAAAAACGTCAGGGCGGCTGCGGCAGTCATGACGACATGAATGACAGATAATAAATACATATAAATGAATCCTTTATGTTTGGGGGAGATTCCGATATGCCATGGAATCTTCCTCTTTTTCTTTTGTTTTAGAGAAAGTTATGGTACAATAGTAAAATGAATCCGCAAAGCGGAAATGTATGTCAGGGAGTAGTTACAATGGAACAGATGAATAAAACAGAAAATGTGATCTTATCCGATATTTACAATGCGATCAGAACTCAGCAGGCAGGTAAAGGTGAAGTAGAACTGCACGGTGTGATCAATGCCTTTGCCCGCGCGATGCAGGAGGGAAAACAGTGTCTGATCTTATTTAGAAGTGAAATGAGAAACGGAAAGGAAAGACGTGAATTTGCCATGATGGGTGACAAAGCAGGTCATAAATTATTTCCGCTGTTCACCGATATGACAAAGATCCTTCCGGTTCAGATGGGTATGGAAAAACAGGGAAACAAGATGGAAATCGGCGTGATGGGATTAAAGGAGCTTCTTCTTATGCTCACTTCCCAGAAAATGTGTGACGGAATCATCGTGAATCCGTTCATGCAGAACTTCAATGCGAAGCTGGAGTTTTTCTCCAACATTCTGCGTGTGAGCCCGATCTCTCATATTACACTGATCCAGGCAGAGAATGCAAATTTACATACAGATGCGCTCGTGTGTCCGACAGATGCTTCCATCAGCGGAAAGATGGCGTTAGACTCCGCGATCCGTCAGGCAGGCGGCGAAGGTTATGAGACTGTGATCGAGCAGGCGCTTCAGGGAGAGGCCATGGACGTTGCAGATGTGACTGTAGTACAGGGACGCGATCAGATTCATGCGAAGAATGTACTGTTTGTCAATGTTCCGGAGCATTCCGCACAGACAAACACAAAAGATCTCCTGGACAGTTACCTGAACTGTATGAATGCAGCAAAAGAGCTGAACTGCAAGAGCATTACATTCCCATGCACAAGCGCTGCGATGAAAGGACTTCCGATGGAGGCTGTGATCGGTGCATCTACAACCGCAGTAACTGCATGGATGTCGAAGAACCGGGATTATGTGATCGATGTATATTTCTGCTGCGAGAAAGAGGCAGAGATGGCAGGATACCACAAATTCTTTGAGAGTCTTCAGAAGAAGTAATTTGGAAAAGAGCACTTCAAAGATGGAGTGGCGCTCTTGAATAAATGTTAGATTAATAGTATAATTATTATAATTAGGCCCATGTGGGCAGTGTTATGAAAAATATCATTTAAGGGGGAACCGGATATGGTTACATGGACAAATTTAGATAAGCTTGCTTCCTATCAGGAGCTTGCAAATGCAGAGATTGTAAACCTTGCTGAAGTGATGACCGGCGAGAACGGTGCAGAGCGTGTCAGAAAGTACAACGTTCCGATGGGTGCAGGTCTTGTTTACAATTTCGCTTCCAAGAAAGTGGATGATACAACTCTTGATCTCCTTGCAAAATTTGCAGAGGAAGCAGAGTTAGTGGACAAGTTTGAAGTTCTTTACAACGGTGAGGTTGTAAATACAGGTGAGAAGCGTCTCGTTCTTCACCACATGACACGTGGTCAGCTCGGCGAGGCTGTTATTGCTGACGGCGTTGACAAACGCACATTCTACACAGCTCAGCAGAGTGCGATCGCAGAGTTTGCAAAAAAAGTACATGCAGGCGAGATCACAAACGCAGCAGGTGAGAAGTTCACAACAGTTGTTCAGATCGGTATCGGCGGCAGTGACCTTGGTCCGCGTGCAATCTACCTTGCACTTGAAAACTGGGCAAAGAAAAACGATGCGTTCAAGATGGAAGCAAAATTCATCTCCAACGTAGATCCGGATGATGCAGCAGCAGTTCTCAACTCCATCGACGTTGCTCACTCCCTTTTCGTTCTCGTTTCCAAGTCCGGTACAACACTTGAGACATTAACAAACGAGTCCTTCGTAAAAGACGCATTAAAGAATGCAGGTCTTGACGCTTCCAAACATATGGTAGCTGTTACAAGTGAGACATCCCCGCTTGCAAAGAGCGCAGATTACCTCGCAGCATTCTTCATGGATGATTATATCGGCGGTCGTTATTCTTCCACATCTGCAGTAGGCGGCTGTGTATTATCTCTGGCATTCGGTCCGGAAGTATTCGCTCAGTTCCTTGACGGCGCTGCAGAGGCAGATGCACTTGCGAAAAATAAAAACATTATGGAGAACCCGGCACTCTTAGACGCGATCATCGGCGTTCATGAGCGCAACGTGCTCGGTCACCTTTGCACAGCAGTTCTTCCGTACTCCCAGGCTCTCAGCCGTTTCCCGGCACACTTACAGCAGCTTGACATGGAGTCCAACGGTAAGTCTGTAAACAGATTTGGCGAGCCGGTTGACTACGTAACAGGTCCGGTTATCTTCGGTGAGCCGGGTACAAACGGTCAGCACTCCTTCTACCAGCTCCTTCACCAGGGCACTGACATCATCCCGCTTCAGTTCATCGGCTTCAAAAACAGCCAGTGCGGTATGGATGTTGTGATCGAGGACAGTACAAGCCAGCAGAAACTCGGTGCAAACGTTGTGGCTCAGATCGTAGCAT
>JAFOCX010000008.1 GCA_017380975.1 Lachnospiraceae bacterium | reverse complement strand
ATAGCCAAGTGTTGCAAGGGAATCAAGGAAGCATGCTGCAAGACGGCCGAGACCACCGTTGCCAAGTGCCGGGTCTCTCTCCTGGTCCTCGATCGCGTTTAAATCGAAGCCGAGCTCTTTTAATGCGTCTGCTACATCCTTGCTCTCGCAAAGGTTGATGATGTTGTTACCAAGGAAACGGCCTGTTAAGAATTCCATGGACATGTAGTACACGATCTTTGCATCATTTTTGTCATATTCTCTGTGTGTTGCGATCCATCTGTCAATGATCATGTCTTTTACAGCAAGGGATACTGCCTGGTAAACCTGCTGCGGTGTTGCCTCGTCGATTGTCTTTCTGTATAAACTTTTTACGTTATATGCGACGTCTTTTTTGAACGCTTCCTTGTCAATTCTGTAGTTCACGTCAAAATCCTCCTGTTTCTTGTTTAGACGGTCCCGTCGGTATTCCCTTCGGGACCGTTTCTGCTGCCTTACATTTGGTTTTTTTAATTATTTTGTTACTTTCGCTACGCCGAGCATTACGTCTTCGCCGTTGATAGTCCATTCTTTTGTATAACCCTTCATTTCTCCGAGGGTGATGCTATCTGCTAATACTTCTTCTTTCAGCTCTTCTGCGTATTTCTTAATAATTTCTGCGATTGTTTCGTTTTTGTCTACGTATACGTAAATGTGGTCCATGACCTCGAAGTCAGCTTCTTTTCTCATTGTCTGAACTTTAGAGATGATCTCTCTGTAGAAGCCTTCTTCCAGAAGTTCCGGAGTCATCTGTGTATCCAGAACTACTGTGATTGTATTGTCACCTTCAGAAACAAAGCCCTCTGTCTGAGCCATGTCGATCAGGAGATCTTCTTTTGTAAGAACAACCTCTGCATCGCCAAAGTTGAATGTGAGTGCGCCTGTCTCATTTAAGGTATCCATTGCTGCGTTGCCATCTAACTCTGTGAGAGCTTTTCTGATGTTGCCAAGCTGTTTGCCGTATTTCGGACCAACAGTCTTGAGCTGCGGCTTGAATGTGTAGGATGTGAATGCACGTACGTCATCTGTAAACTCTACAGCTTTTACGTTTAACTCATCCTCGATGATCTCCTGGTAGAATGCTGCGAGTGCCTGCGGAGCTTTCACGAACATCTTGCCGATCGGCTGACGGTTCTTGATGTTGGCTGTATTTCTTGCTGCACGGCCCATAACAACGATCTTGAGAACCTCATCCATGTGTGCTTCCAGCTCTTTGTCGATCATTTCTTCATGAACAGCCGGGAAGTCGCAGAGGTGGATACTCTCGATCGCGTTCTCGTCGATGCTTCTTACCATGTTCTGGTAGATTTCTTCTGTCATGAACGGTACCATCGGAGCTGCAGTCTTGGAGATTTCAACAAGTGCTGTATACAGAGTCATATACGCATTGATCTTGTCCTGCTCCATGCCTTTTGCCCAGAAACGCTCACGGCTTCTTCTTACATACCAGTTGGACATATCATCTACGAACTCCTGAAGTGCTCTTGCTGCTTCCGGAATTCTGTAGTTCTCAAGGTCGTAATCAACTTCCTTGATCGTAGAATTTAATTTGGAAAGGAGCCACTTATCCATTACGGAAAGTTTCTCGTAATCCAGTGTATACTTTGTTGCATCGAAATTATCGATATTTGCGTAAAGTACGAAGAATGCGTAAGTATTCCAAAGTGTGCCCATGAACTTTCTCTGGCCTTCCATTACGGCTTTGCCATGGAAACGGTTCGGGAGCCACGGAGCACTGTTGATGTAGAAATACCAGCGGATCGCGTCAGCACCGTATTTCTCCAGTGCATCAAACGGATCAACTGCGTTGCCCTTGGACTTACTCATCTTCTGGCCGTTTTCATCCTGAACGTGACCTAAAACGATTACGTTCTGGTACGGCGGCTCGTTGAATAACAGTGTGGACTCTGCAAGCAGGGAATAGAACCATCCGCGTGTCTGGTCAACGGCCTCAGAAATGAACTGAGCCGGGAACTGCTGCTCAAAGAGATCCTTGTTTTCAAACGGGTAGTGGTGCTGAGCGAACGGCATTGCGCCGGAGTCGAACCAGCAGTCGATAACTTCCGGTACGCGGTGCATTTCTTTACCGCACTCCGGACATGTGATCGTTACTTTGTCGATGTGCGGACGATGAAGCTCAACGCCGCCTTCCGGATAATTGCTGCTCATGCTCTTTAATTCTTCACGGCTGCCGATGCAGTGCATATGACCGCACTCACATGTCCAAACCGGAAGCGGTGTTCCCCAGTAACGGTTTCTGGAGATACCCCAGTCCTGAACATTCTCTAACCAGTCTCCGAAACGGCCTTTACCGATAGACTCCGGAATCCAGTTGATCTTGTTGTTGTTTCTGATCAGGTCATCTTTTACTGCTGTCATCTTGATGAACCAGGACTCACGCGCATAGTAAATGAGCGGAGTGTCACATCTCCAGCAGTGCGGGTAGCTGTGCTCGAATACCGGTGCTTCGAATAAAAGACCCTTTTCTCTTAAATCTTTTAAGATCATCGGATCTGCTGTCTTACAGAATACACCTGCGTAATCTGTCTCAGCTGTCATCTCACCTTTACCATCAACTAACTGTACGAACGGAAGGTCGTATCTGCGGCCTACCTGAGCATCGTCTTCACCGAATGCCGGTGCAATGTGAACAACGCCTGTACCGTCTGTTAATGTTACATAATCTGCACATGTTACGTAATGTGCTTTTTTATTCTGCTTTTTGCAGATATCAAGCGCATAATCGAATAACGGCTCGTACTCCTTGTACTCCAGGTCTTTACCTGTGCATGTCTCAAGGATCTCGTATGCCGGTGTACCGTTTTCCTTGTCAGCAAGCTTTCCAAGAACGGTATCTAAAAGTGCTTCCGCCATGTAATATACATTGCCGTCAGCAGCTTTTACTTTTGCGTAAGTCTCTTTCGGGTTTACGCAGAGCGCAACGTTACTCGGCAGAGTCCACGGAGTTGTAGTCCATGCCATGATGTAAGCGTCCTCGCCTTTTGCTTTGAAGCGAACCACTGCAGAACGTTCTTTTACGTCCTTGTAGCCCTGAGCTACTTCGTGGCTGGAAAGCGGAGTACCACAGCGCGGGCAGTACGGAACGATCTTGAAGCCTTTGTAGAGAAGGCCCTTGTTCCAGATCTCTTTTAATGCCCACCACTCGGACTCAATGTAGTTGTCATGGTAAGTAACATATGGGTCATCCATATCAGCCCAGAAACCAACTGTGCCGGAGAAATCTTCCCACATGCCTTTGTATTTCCAAACACTTTCCTTACAGTACTCGATGAACGGCTCAAGACCATACTGCTCGATCTGCTCTTTTCCGTCTAAGCCCAACATCTTTTCAACTTCCAGTTCAACCGGAAGTCCATGTGTGTCCCAGCCTGCTTTACGCGGAACCATGTAGCCCTTCATTGTACGGTATCTCGGGATCATATCCTTGATAACACGTGTCAGAACGTGGCCAATGTGCGGCTTACCGTTCGCAGTTGGCGGTCCGTCATAGAATACGTACGGAGTACCTTCTTTTCTGCTTTCGATACTCTTTTCAAAGATCTTCTGGTCTTTCCAGAATTTCTCGATCTGTTTTTCTCTGTCGACAAAATTTAAATCTGTTGACACTTTCTGGTACATGACACATTTCCTCCAATCTTGTTTTGTGCACTGCTTTCTCCTCACAGTGCTGTCGTTTGCGCGGATGAACCGAATTTCTCGTCTCCGGCAACCATCATCCGCCGGTGTGTCGTATGCTTTTTTCTATAAAAAAACGCCCTGTTCTATTGCAACAGGACGAAACTATAGACTCGTTAAACCACCTATTACTGCATACCGACATATGAGTTCTTGTTAACGGTAGAAAACCGGGCAAACTTACTTGTGATCCACGTTCAGCCGCCAGCTCAGGAGTGATCTTCCGTCTGCATCCGGCACCGGGCTTTCACCATCCCCGGCTCGCTTTGGCTTTCATACAGATTTACTGTCTCCATCAATGCTTTTGAAAATATAATTCGAGCGATACCATTATAATGAGAAAACAACGCAATGTCAAGGTCTTAACAATCGAAAAAGCCTTATTTTTCAAGGAAAACTCACGTTTCGTCCGTGTTTCGTTTAATTCTTTTTCGCATTAATTTTGCACCATTTTAAAGTGCGAATCCTTTCTGTTAATTGATTAACGAGCGATTTGCCTTTTTCTATAGATATGGTATAATTATGGCATATTATGTTTTGTACACCAATCATAAAGGGGAATATATTATGGAAAGAATTATGAGCTCACGTAACCTGACTCAGCTAACAGACTTCTATCAGTTAACGATGATGCAGGGCTATTTCTTCGCAAAAGATGTAAATGAAACCGTTGTTTTCGATGCTTTCTACCGTACTAACCCGGATGGAAACGGATATGCTGTTTCCTGTGGTCTTGATCAGCTGATCGACTACATCAAAAACCTTCACTATTCTGCTGCGGATATCGAGTATCTTCGCAAAACAGGATTTTTCCGCGAGGAGTTCTTAGAGTATCTCGCTAATTTCCGCTTCACAGGCGACATCTGGGCTCTTCCGGAAGGAACCGTTATGTTCCCGCGTGAACCGTTCATCAAGGTTATCGCTCCGATCATGGAAGCGCAGCTGATCGAAACTGCGATGTTAAATATTATGAACCACCAGTCTCTGATCGCAACAAAGGCCAGCCGTGTGACCCACGCTGCTCGCCCGGACGGCGTTATGGAGTTTGGTCTCCGCCGTGCACAGGGTCCGGATGCAGGTATCTACGGTGCAAGAGCTGCTATGGTCGGCGGCTGTGTCGGTACTTCCAATATCCTTGCAGGTGAAATGTTTGATGTTCCGATCCTCGGTACTCACGCACACAGCTGGATCATGAGTTTCCCGGATGAGCTGACTGCATTCCGCACATATGCCGAGTTATATCCGGACGCATGTATCCTTCTTGTTGATACATATGACACCTTAAAATCCGGTGTTCCGCACGCAATCCAGGTATTCCAGGAGATGCGTGAAAAAGGTATCAAGTCCAAACGTTACGGAATCCGTCTCGACAGCGGTGACTTGGCTTACCTTTCCAAGAGAGCAAAAGAAATGTTAGATGCTGCCGGTTTTGAAGATGCAGTGATCTCCGCTTCCAACGACCTGGACGAGTTCCTGATCCAGTCCCTGAAAAACCAGGGTGCGACCATCAACTCCTGGGGTGTCGGTACAGCTATGATTACTTCCAAAAACTGTCCGGCATTTGGCGGTGTTTATAAACTCGCTGCGATCTTAGACAAAGAAACCGGCGAATTCATTCCGAAGATCAAACTGTCCGAAAATGCAGAAAAGATCACAAACCCGGGCAACAAGACTCTTTACCGTATTTACGGCAAGGACAACCATAAGATCATCGCAGACCTGATCTGTCTGGCAGATGAGAAGTTTGACGAGAGTCAGTCCCTTCTCCTCTTCGACCCGATCCAGACATGGAAGAAGACACACCTTGCTCCGGGCACCTACACCATGCGTGAACTTCTTGTTCCGGTATTTAAGAATGGTGAGTGCGTATACGAATCTCCGTCTGTTATGGGGATCCGTGAGTACTGCAACCAGGAGAAGGAAACATTATGGGATGAGACCAGACGTCTCCGTTATCCGCATGAAGTACATGTGGACCTTTCCGATGCACTTTGGAAGATGAAGAACGAATTACTGGAAAAACTCCAGGGAAACTAAGAAAGGATTTATATCTATATGGGCGCAACTGATATTGCAAAATCCGTAGACGTGGATTTAGACGTGATCGCGGCTGAAGCCACAGAGATCATTGAAGAATTAATTGAAACTGCAAATATGAAACCGGGCCAGATCATGGTCATCGGCTGCTCTTCCAGTGAGATCGCAGCTCATACCATCGGCCGCTACTCCAGCAAAGAGGTTGGTGAGACCGTATTCAACGCTCTCAACAATGTTGCTAAAAAACACCAGATCTATCTTGCAGCACAGTGCTGTGAGCACTTAAACCGTGCTATCATTATCGAAGAAGAAGCTGCTGAGAAATATGGTCTCGAAATGGTAAACGTAAAACCGCAGTTAAAAGCAGGCGGGTCCTTCTCCGTAGCTGCATGGAACAACTTTGCTGCACCGTGTGCAGTTGAGAAGATCCAGGCACATGCAGGCATCGACATCGGTGATACTTTAATTGGCATGCATCTTCGTTCCGTGGCTGTTCCGGTCAGAACAAAGAAAAATTCCATCGGTTCCGCACACGTTGTCTGTGCAAGAACAAGACTGAAATTCATCGGTGGCGAAAGAGCGATCTATCAGTAATACTATATGCATTGAAAAACCTATCCCGTTCCGTCGGGGTAGGTTTTTTATAACAAAAAAACGAGCCCATCTTCTGCCCGTCCCACAATCCTTTTATACAATTTTACTTCCGTTCGCTGTCAGCTTGAATTTCACTCCAAGCATCTCCGCTGCTCTTCTGCACATCAGCATTCTCTGAAGAAAGATCTCAAAATACTCCAACATCGAGCAAATATTTTCATCGATCTGCAAGTTCAGTGTGATCATTTTCTTATCCGGATTTACCTTTAATTTTGCTTCTGTTACTGCATAATTCACGCGGTCATGAATATCAAAATTTGACATTTCTTTTGGTCTTACACGATTTCTTCTCACGTCTGTTTTATCTGCAAGAATCAGTGCTGCAGAAATCGCATCTTTTGCACCACCCGTGGATTCATCATGCGTTCCGATCGCAGATACAATGGCGACACGATCCTCCAACGGTAAATCTGTCTTTTCCAAAATTCGGTCTGCCAGCAGGGCTCCGTACTCACCGTGATTCTTTCGGTTCACTGCATTTCCGATATCATGCATAAATCCGGCAATTTTTGCCACTTCCACATCCTGATCAGAATATCCAAGCTTTTTCAGGATCATACCGGCACGCTCTGCCACCACGGTACAATGAACTTCTGAGTGATCGGTAAATCCCAAAACGCCTAAATTATCATTTCCTTTTTTTAAATACGCTAAAACTTCCTTATTCTTTCTAATTTCCTTATACGTCAATGATTTCCTCCTTTTCCTCATTCATTCTCTTTTTCTTATTGACTATGTTTCTTTCATACATCGACAGTATAGAATAAAATCTTTTTTCATACAATCAATACGTGGTAAATCTTATCTATAGAACATGTAAAATGTATTGACATTCTACAGCCTCGTTTTACAATAAAATCATAACGTACACACACGATCTCGATTGGAGGTTTGATCTATGGACAAGTTTATTGCTTTTATCGCGCTCTCCATGATGATGGGCATTATCTTTTACTGGCTGTATACAAACGGCTATTTTGTGATCAACACAAAACGCGCCCTTGTATATGTCGGCTCCATGGGCGGCAGAAAAGCTTCCTTTACCTCCTGTACGGGATATACAAAACGAGTCGTTACCTTTCGCGAAACTAAAACTGTGAACTTTCATTTCGATCTGGATTTATCCAAAGGTGAGGCAGCAATGGAACTTCTTGATGCATCTAAGAATTGTATTCTGCGACTGGATTCTGCTGCGCAGCATGCACAGATCCCGATCGAGGCAAAAAAACGATATTACTTAGTGTTTCATTTTAAGTCCGCTTCCGGACATTATCTTCTTACATGGGAATAAAAAAAGTGGCATCTCTGAATTTCAGAAATGCCGCTTTTTTATATTATTCTGTAATCTTTTTGCTTGCTTCAAATGCCTGCTCGAGATCTGCGATCAGTGTATCCACATCCTCAAGACCAACATGGAGACGAATCAGGTTTGTCGGGATATCCAGGAACTCTGCTTCTTCCTCGCTCATACCAACGGATGGCATTACGCAAAGGCTCTCGAAACCGCCCCAGCTTACGCCAAACTGGAACATCTTGAGGGAGTAAACAAACTCGGTTGCCTGTGCTGCTGTACCATCAAATGTAAATGCAAGGAGACCGTTTGTCTTGCCCTTTAAGTATTTGTCAACCAGCTCTTTCTGCGGATGGCTGTCAAGACCCGGATAGAATACCTGTTTTACACATGGATGCTGCTCTAACCATTTTGCAACCTTCATACCGCTCTCTCCGTGTGCTTTCACACGAACCGGCATTGTACGAAGACCACGGATCAGGAGCCAAGCCTGGTGCGGATCCATACATGCACCCATGAGCTCTCTTTCGTTGCATGCGATCTGCTCAATGTTCTCTTTGGAGCCTGCAACCACACCTGCGATGATATCACTGTGGCCGCCCATGTACTTGGACGCTGTATGGCAGATCAGATCAATACCGTATTTGTACGGATTCTGATGAAGCGGAGTTGCGTATGTATTGTCAATTACTGTTCCGATGCCGTGCTCTTTGGCAATCTTCGCAACTTCCTCGATATCCTGCATGTAAAGTGTTAAGCTGGACGGGCTCTCTAAGTAGATGAGAGTTGTCTCCGGACGGATCGCGTTTCTGAACTCCTCCGGATCTACACCGTGTACAAATGTATGTGTTACGCCGAATTTCTCAGCAAGGTACTTTGTAATGAATGTACGTGTCGGACCGTAGATTGTATGCGGAGCTACAATGTGACAGTCTTTCTTTACGAAATGCATGATCGCTGCAGAGATCGCGCCCATACCGGAAGAAAATACTGCTGCTGCCTCTGCGCCTTCCAGCGCTGCGATCTTACGCTCTGCAATGTCCATCGTCGGGTTGGAAACACGGCTGTATACGAATCCGCTGTCCGGAACACCATTCTTTGGTGTCGGTTTTACGAACAGAGAGTTCTGGAAGATCGGCGGAACGATCGCGCCCATGAACTGCGCGTACTCATCGCCTAAATGTGTACAAATATCCTGAGCTGTTGTGTAGTGCTCATCCTGTGGTTTCAAAACTGCCATGATTGACATCCTCCTCATATTATAATTAGAAATTTATTTGTTGCGGACAGGTCTTCCCAAGCCCTGTCGGAATAAAAGTTCTATTTTAATCCCAAAAACATTATATCACTTAATGTAGAATATAAAAGCTTTTTCTTATCAATTTTCCTCTATTTTCTCATTCTGAAACTGCTCGATAAACTGCTGAAGCACCACGTTTCCGTTCTCTTTTTTCCAGGCCGCGATGATCTCTACAACTTCTCCTTCTCCAATTAGTGGAATGAATACAATGTTCTCCGCATTGATCAGCTTTTGTGTCACATAAGCCGGTAAAATAGAAATTCCTTCCTCTGCTGCGATCATCATCAAAATGCTTTCTGCATCGTTGGAACGGAAAATGATATTCGGCTGATAACCTGCCTCTTCGTACTTTTCATAGAAACGAAGATCTCCGACTGACTCGCCGTTACTGGATGGAGTCATGAACAGAATGCGGTCATTTTTCAGTTCCTGACGACGGATAGACTTTCTTCGCGCTAACGGATGATTTCCATAAACAGAAACCATCAGAGGACTTCTTTCAACAAGAACACACTCTACATCATTATTTTTCATTAACTCTGTACTATCCCATGTAAATATGATATCAAATTCACCTTTCAAGAGACCGGCTGCCAGAAAATCCGTATTTCTGCGATAACAAGAAACAAGTACGTTTGGATATTTTCTGTGAAACTGTTTCATCATATCATTGGTTCTGTCATTTCTCTCATAGCCTTTTGTATAACCGACGCAGAGATTACCAACCATTCCGACGGATGCTTCCTGTACACGGTGCATGGCATTGTCCATACGTTCTAAAATTGCTCTGGCATCCGTTAAAAAAGTACGGCCTGCAGGTGTCAGAGAAATCGGCCTGCTGCTGCGGTCAAACAATGCCACGCCAAGGGTATCCTCCAAAACCCTGATCTGCTGTGTGATCGCAGTTTGGGAAATATAATACTGTTCCGCAGCTTTTGTAAAGCTCTTACTTTCTGCAGCTGCTACAAAATATCTGAGCTGATTCGTGTTCATTTCAATCTATCTCCTGTTTCTTAATATTCCCTATAATAATTTTTTCTTATGTTATTATGAAGATTCTATAGTTGTAAATCCTATTTTTTCATTATATCATAAGTAACATATTCGTGTGAATAATTTTACATGTTTCATTACACTTTATACATTCAAGGAGGAACTCTCAGTATGGATTATAAGCGAGGACAATGGGGTTCGAACTTTGGTTTCCTGATGGCTGCCGTCGGTTCCGCAGTCGGTCTCGGAAATATTGTCGGATTCCCTTACAAAATGGGCAAGAACGGAGGATTCGCATTTTTAGCGATCTATCTGATCCTTACCGCGCTGGTGGGCATCGTCATCATGCTGGGTGAATTGGCGATTGGAAGAAAAACCGGCAAAGGAATCATGGGTGCCTACTTATCTTTTTCTAAAAAATATGCATGGATCGGCTTTTTGGGTGTGTTTGCCGGCCTTCTGATCTTATCTTTCTACTGCGTACTGGGCGGTATGGTAACACGCTATATGGTCGGCTATCTGATGCAGATCCTAGGTATGGAAGGTTTCGCCGGTCAGGGATCCAATTTCCTTGAATATCTGCTTTATGATTACGATTCCATGTTATTGTATTTCTTTCTTTTTATGGCGGTAACGGTTGCCATCGTCATGGGAGGCATCGACAAAGGTATCGAAAAATTTGCATCTGTGGCAATGCCGGCACTGTTCTTTATTTTGCTGTTTATCATTGTTTATATCGCTTTCCAGCCGGGCGCTGCAGCCGGATACAGTTTTATGTTTAAACCGGATTTTTCTGTTTTCTCAGATCCGGAAATTGGTTTCTGGGGTGTTTTTAAAGCAGCCGCCGGTCAGATGTTTTTCTCTCTTTCTCTGGGCATCGGCTGTATGATCACATATGGTTCTTATCTATCCAAAAATGAAAACCTTCAGAAAAACACGATCATTATCCCGCTTGCAGATACGATAATCGCCCTTATGTCCGGTATGGCAGTTATGCCGGCATGTGCAGCTTTCGGTGTCGCTTACAATAAAGGTCCGGTATTACTTTTCGTTTCCTTACAGACAATTTTTGAAAATATGGGAACCTTCGGAAATCTGATCGGTTTCATGTTCTACTTCCTGGTATTTATTGCATCTGTCACATCGTCCATTTCTCTTTTGGAACTTTGTACCACATTCCAGATTGATCTGGCGATCAGCAAGGGGAAGAACCCGAATCGAAAGAAAATTTCCTGCATGTTCGCATTACTTGCTCTTATTTTAGGACTGCCTGCTGCTCTGGATGCTCTTGGCAGCGGAAATGCCTTAATCCCGGCACCATTTGAATTGCTTGGTTATGAAATGGGCGGGGCAGGCTATGCCATGTGGAATGACAGCTGGTATGATTTTTATGATCTCATCGCAGAAGGCATTGTCATGCCTCTGGGTGCTCTCTCATTGAGCGTTCTGATCGGATGGGTCTGGAAAACAGAGATCATCAAAAACGAATGTGAACTTTCCGGTAATCGATTTATCGGTTATAGATACTACAATTTCTGTTTCAAATTTGTGGTGCCGATCATTCTGAGTCTTATCTTCTATGCTCAGCTTCTCGATTTCTTCGGGTGATCCATAACAAAAAAACAGATGCTCTGCAAGTTTTCTCCTGCAAAGCATCTGTTTTTATTTTCATTATTCTTCGATCATAATGCTTAAGATCTCTGTATTTGTCTCTTTCATACCTTCTTTTGCAAGACGTCCTACGCTGAGAATTGTTTCCTCAACACAAGATTTTACGATACCGTCGCCATCCTCGAAGTTCTGGCCGCGGATGTGCATGTTATAACCGATGATACCTGCATCTACTGCCTCTGCGATCTTCGCTGCACAAGAAGCCTTTGCACCGTCACATACCATACCGGATACGATCGCAACGGCATTGATCACAGTATGGATCACTGCATCAAAATCACCGCCGTTTAAGTAAGCGATACCTGCACCTGCGCCTGCACCTGCACTGACTGCGCCGCAGAATGCAGAAAGACGGCCGATCGGAGTCTTCTGGTGGATGGTTGTAAGATCAGAAAGTGCTAATGCACGGTACATCTTGTCCTCGCTGACGCCAAGTTCTCTTGCATATACGATAACCGGAACAGAGGCTGTGATACCCTGGTTGCCGGAACCGGAGTTGATGATTACCGGAAGTTCGCAGCCGTTCATTCTTGCATCGGAACCTGCTGCTGCCATCGCACGTGCTCTTGTGCGGATGTCTGTACCGTTCATGTCGATAAGAACTTTACCGATGTTTGCGCCGTAATCGCCGCGGATGCCTTCCTCTGCAATCGCCATGTTGCATGCGATCTGGCGATCAAGCATCTCTTTGATGTCTGCGATATCAACTGTGTTAATGAAATCCCAGATATCAGCCATGCTGAGAAGGGAACGATCAGTCAAACCTTCCTCACTCTCACCCTGTACTTCTACTTCCTGAAGGATCTCTCCGTTCTTCTCGATCAGAACGATGTTTGTATGATAGTTTACGATACGAACCTTGGAGTAGTTCTCGCCTTTATATAAAGTAACAATGATATCAAATGTAAGACCGTTATCTACGTGCTCCACTGTGATCTCTGCTGTATCAAGGAATGTTCTCATACCCTTGATCTGCTCTTCTGTCACATGAGCGATAACCTCAAGCTCTTTGTCCGGATCGCCGCCAACGATACCGGCCGCTGCTGCTGCCGGAATACCTTTCAGACGGTTGGTATTCGGAACAATAACGGATTTTACGTTTTTAATAATACTTCCGCTGGCACCAATAGCCACCTTATCCGGCATCTCACCTAACACCTTACGTGCTACTGCTGCTGCATATGCAAGAGCGATCGGCTCTGTACAACCCATCGCCGGTTTTAACTCTTCCTCAAGAATTTTCACAAAAGCGCCATACTTTAAATCAGTCTTCAGCATTTCTAAAAACCATCCTTCCTAGGTAAAAATAATTCAAAAAGCCACACTTGCGCATCTTATATTCTTACTGTATCATAAAATTATCCAAAAGTAAAATTTAACGTTTTAAATATATCATTAAAAATATTTAAATCATTTTATAAGAATCACAAAGGAGAAATTTGTCCATGGAACTGCGCGAAATCCAAACTTTTATCCAGGCCGCCCAGCTAAAAAGCTTCTCCAAAGCAGCCCAGGCTCTCGGTTATTCTCAGGCGGCCGTAACGATCCAGATCAAGAACCTGGAAGAAGAACTGGGCATTCATTTATTCGACCGAATCGGCAAACAAACCATTTTGACCCATCAGGGTTCGATCTTCTACAACTATGCGATATCCATTATGAAAGATCTGTCCGAAGCAAAAGCAGCCGTCACAGAAACCGAGGAACTGAACGGTTTTCTTACCATCGGAACCATCGAATCCATCTGTGCCTCCATTTTCCCGACCTTGCTGGAACGTTTCCACGAACAACATCCGAATGTAAAGATCAGCATTGTCCTGGATTCTCCGGACGTGCTTCTGGACCGCATGAATAAAAACGCCATCGATCTGGTATACCTGCTGGACCAGAGAATCTATGATCACAAATGGGAGAAGGTGCTGGAAGAACCGGAGGATATTTTTTTCGTTGCATCCGCAGAACACCCCTGTTCTAAAAAGGCGGCTGCGACAAAGAACCCCTTGGAACTGGATGAGATCCTCTCAGAACATTTCTTATTAACAGAAAAAAACGCCAGCTACCGATTTGTTCTGGACCGGTATCTGGCTGCCAACGATAAAAAGATTGATCCATACCTGGAGATCGGAAACACAGAATTCATCATCAACCTATTGAAAAACAATGCCGGTCTCAGCTTCCTTCCGGAATTCTCTGTAAAAAACGAAGTAACGGCAGAACGCCTGAGCATCCTGCCGATCAAAGATTTCCATATGAGGATCTGGCGTCAGATCCTGTACCACAAAGACAAGTGGATCACAAGAGAAATGAACGCCTTTATTGAACTTGCGAAGCAGATTTCTTAAGCTTCTCTCTTCACAACGAACTTCGGTAAGATTACCATCACAAGGACAACCACAACAAACGCCGTACTGGAAATGATCGTCAGATCATAGTTTCCTGTCATATCGTACATCGTTCCGAACAGTGTGTTGAACGGTGCAGAGATCAGCATACCGAACATGGACACATAGGAATATGCGCTCGCATAAGTATCACCCTTCCAGAACAGTCTGCAGAACAGCGGCATAAGCACGGTAGACAGCGGCATTGTGATGCCGTACAGCAGTGCACCTGCCATCATCGGAGCTGTGGATCCGATAAAGATCAGACCGTGACCGACGATCGCAACTACGATCGACAGAACGAAGATCTTGATGACACCGTAGGAGTCGCAAAGCTTTCCTAAGAACAGTTTTGTTGTCATATTTCCGCAGAGTGCCAGGGATGTTAACAGCGCTGCTGCTGCCATCGGAAGACCTGCCTCAAGTCCGCAGGACGGAAGGAAGGAGTTCAGATAAGAACTGATGATGGAACACGCGTATGCGGTAAGGGAAATGTAGAAAATCGGCTGTTTTGCAAAATCGCTGAATTTCTCTTTCTTTGCCGCAGCTTTCGCATCTGTCTTTGAAACATAATTTTCATCAGCACCGTACGGGAGCATGCCCTTATCTTCCGGTTTATATCTTAAGATAAACAGGGAAAACGGAAGGATCAGCACCATCGCTGCCACACCGATGATCATGTAACTGGTTCTCCATCCGTACGCCGGGATCAGCACACCGAGTGCACTGCTTCCGATCATACCCACAAGACCGGAGAATGCAGCGGAAATACCAACGGCTGTACCTGTGTTCTTATAAAACCAGTTTCCAAGCAGGATCGGAGCCGGGATCACACCAATGAACGCTGCTGCGCAGCCCTGAATGATTCCAAATACGTAAAACTGCCAGAGGGATGTAAATGTTCCCTGTAAAATGCTGATACCGCCCATGATCACGGTCGCTGCACTGATGATCACACGCACATCATACTTGCGGAATAATTTCGCTACATATGGCAGTGTAAGTGCCTGAGCCATCGTAAACAGGGTTCTGAACAGAGTAAACTTACCCATTTCAAATCCCAGATCATTACATACCGGGGAGAAAAATACTCCTGCACAGTTACTGATAAGACCAAGACCTGCACCCTGCATCATACAGCATGCGATCAAAATGAGCCATGCATAATGCATTGATTGTTTCTTTGTCTGCATTTGAATTTCCTCTTTCTAAAATAATATTTGCTCTTACGAGCCAAGTCATTATACTATGCCTGTCTGCTTCTTTCAAGAAGAACCTTGCCGGCACATGTTTCCACCTGGCCGCGCCAGAAACACTTTGCACAGTAGAGACATTTGCCCGGATTTTTTCCTTCTTTTACATCATTCGCCCAGTCGTAGTTTACAAGGACGCCGCGTCCGATGTTGATCATATCTGCTTTTGTATCCTCCAATGCAGCTTCTGCCATCTCGCCGTTCTGAATACCGTAAACCGCAAATACCGGAACAGAAACGGCTTCTTTGATTCTCTTTCCGCCGTATACTGCTGCTGCAAACGGATAATCTTCCGGCTTGATCTGGTCTGCATCCTGAGAGAAACCATAGGAAACGTTGATAAAATCAATGCCATGCGCCTCTAACCATTTTGCATGAGCGATACCGTCTTCAATGGTCGGCTCGAATGCACCGAGACGAATACCGACAACAAACTCTTCCGGAACCACTTTGCGGATTCCTTCTAAAATGTTTTTGAGGATCAGCATATCATCTGCATTGTACTCGTCAGTTCTCTTGTTGACTCTGCGGTTCATAAACTGGCTCAGAAGATAGCTGTGGCAGCCGTGCAGCTCAACACCGTCATAGCCTGCTTCATATGCACGTCTCACTGCCTGAATGTATTCATCCTCCAATACATGGATCTCTTCCACAGTCAGCTCGCGACCGTGTTTTTCCATATCTTTATGCTTTACTGTGTAGTCACTCGGGCATACGCGGTCTTCCTCAGAAGAGATCACACCCGCATGATGGATCTGAACAAAGATCGATGTACCTTCTGCATGAACTGCATCTACGATCTGCTTTAATCCCGGAATGTGTGCATCATCCCAGATACCAAGCTGGTCTCCGGAAAGTCTTCCCGGTTTATTGATGCAGGTCGCCTCCTGGATCACCAGTCCGTAACCGCCCTTTGCGATCGCACGGTAATGGTTCACACTCTTTTCTGTCACCATTCCGTCATCTCCGTTCCAACCGAAACATACCATCGGCGGTACGCAGATTCTATTTTTAATCTCCAATCCTTTTAAATTCCAAGAAGTAAATAACTTGCTCATCTTGTTCCTGCCTTTCTTAGTGGTAATACTGCTTATAACCTAGATTTATATTGTACCACTCTTTGCCTTCTTTTCCTAGATTTTTTCTCTCTTTTTCCATAAATAACTTGCATGATGAGAAAGAAGTCATTATAATGGAACAAAGTGCTGTTTTAACACTTTCGTGCATCACATTGTTAATACAGTAAGAATGAACGAAATGTCGGCAAGCGACCGGCAGAATGGAGGAAAAATTTATGGCAAAGAAAGATATCGATTGGGGTAATCTCGCATTTGGATATTCCAAGACTGATTACAGATATGTTTCCAATTACAAAAACGGCGCGTGGGATGAAGGTACACTCACAACGGATGACATGGTTGTATTAAATGAGTGTGCTTGTGTATTCCAGTATGCACAGACTTGTTTCGAAGGTATGAAAGCCTATACCACACAGGATGGCCACATCGTAGCATTCCGCCCGGACTTAAACGCTGAGCGTATGCAGACATCCGCAGCTCGCCTTGAGATGCCGGTATTCCCGAAAGACCGTTTCATCGACGCGATCACACAGGTTGTTGCAGCAAACGAAGATTTCGTTCCGCCGTATGGCTCCGGTGCATCTCTCTACATCCGTCCGTACATGTTCGGTTCTGATCCGATCATGGGCGTAAAACCGGCAAATGAGTACCAGTTCCGTGTATTCTGTGCTCCGGTAGGTCCGTACTACAAAGGCGGTGCAAAACCGATCTCCATCCGCGTAACCGATTATGACCGTGCAGCTCCAAACGGTACAGGCCATGTAAAAGCCGGCTTAAACTATGCGATGAGCTTACAGCCGATCGTAGAAGCACACGCACAGGGCTTCAATGATAACCTTTACTTAGATCCGGCAACAAGAACATACGTTGAAGAGGCAGGCGGTGCAAACTTCATGTTTATCACAAAAGACGGCACTTTCGTAACACCGAAGTCTCCGAGCATCCTTCCGTCTATCACACGTCGTTCTCTTGTTTATGTTGCTGAGCACTACCTTGGCTTAAAAGTTGAGGAGCGTCCGGTTGCTCTTGAAGAAGTTGCTGATATGGCTGAGGCAGGTCTCTGCGGTACAGCAGCCGTTATCTCCCCGATCGGAAGAATCGTTGACCACGGCAAAGAGATCCTTTTACCGAGCGGTATGAACGAGATGGGCCCGATCACAAAGAAACTCTACGACACATTAACAGGCATCCAGATGGGCAGAATCGAAGCTCCGGAAGGCTGGATCCACGTTATCAAATAATTTCTGTACAAAAGAAACACCATCGAGATCAGATCCCGGTGGTGTTTTTCTTTATTGATTCCTTATGATCGGTCAGACGGAGCATGACCAAATTTCTTCCTAAACGCTTTACTAAAATACAAGGCGTCTTCAAATCCTGTCAGCATCGCCACCTCACCGATACTGGAAAATTCTCCGTTTTCCAAAATCGCCTTCGCCTGGGCCAGTCTCCGTTCCAGCACATACTGCTTAGGGGCTGCTCCAAACCGTTCCAGAAACAAGCGGCGAAAATACGTATCTGAAACACCGCACAGTTTATGAAGACCTCCGATCCGCAACGCCGGATCAAAAATATGCTGTTCTAAATATTCCATCGCAGGATCCAGAGTGGCTGAGGTCGAGATCCATTCGTTCTT
>JAFOCX010000007.1 GCA_017380975.1 Lachnospiraceae bacterium | reverse complement strand
TGATCATTGACTGCCTGGCTCATGTCACCAAGATATCCCCACGGTTTTACTTCCGCAAGACCTTTTTCCACGGCTTCTTTGGTCACGCGAACCAGCTGTTCTTTTTCCGGTGTCGTCTTACCAATAATAAACATACGTGAAGAGTCGGAATAGTATCCGTTCAAAATGGTAGAAACATCGACATTGATGATGTCCCCTTCTTTTAATACCACATTCTCCGACGGAATTCCGTGGCAAACCTCTTCGTTAATGGAAGTACACACACTCTTCGGAAATCCCTCAAAGCCAAGCGGTGCCGGTATACCGCCATGTTCCACGGTATAATCATGAACCCATTTATTGATATCTTCCGTCGTTACGCCTGCCTTGATGTGCTCCGCAACATAATCCAGAACTGCGATATTTAACTTTCCGCTCTCACGGATCCCCTCGATCTGCTCCGGTGTTTTGATGATCAAATGGGACGGGATCATATCTCCCTGACGTCTTGCTCTGTTTACTTTTTTATCAAACTCCATATGACAGTTTTTGTATTCTTTTCCGCTTCCGCACCAGCAGGCGCTCTCCGGTTTCATTCTCTTAAACATCTGTATTTTCTCCATTTCCTGATAAATTTTTTATCGATTCAGTTGCTACTTTTCCTAATATTTTATATAATACAAGCATAGTATTTTTTTGTCAAACAGGGGAAAGGGGAACACACCTATGAAAGTTTTAGTTACAGGTTTCGATCCGTTCGGCGGCGAGTCTATCAACCCGGCTTGGGAAGCAGTGAAGGTGATCAAAGATGAGATCGCAGGTGCAGAAATTGTTAAGATGCAGATCCCGACAGTTGTTGGAAAATCCATCGCAAAGATCCACGATAAAATGGTTGAGATCAACCCGGATATCGTGATTGCAGTTGGCCAGGCAGGCGGTCGTTTCGGTGTAACTCCGGAGCGTGTTGCGATCAACGTAACCGATGCAAGAATCCCGGATAATGAGGGCAATCAGCCGATCGATGAGCCGATCTTCGCAGATGGCGACGCTGCTTACTTCAGCAATCTTCCGGTTAAGGCAATGGTTCAGGAGATTAAGAATGCCGGTTATCCGACCTCTCTTTCCAACACAGCCGGTACATACATTTGCAACCATGTTATGTATGGTATCCTCTACTACATCCAGAAGGAATTTCCGAATGTACGCGGCGGCTTCATCCATGTTCCGTTCGCAGCATCTCAGGTTGTAAACAAACCGAACACTCCTTCCATGGCGATCGCTGACATCACAGCTGCCATCGAAGCAGCGATCAAAGCAGCCGTTGAGCATCAGGCTGACATCAAGGCGATCGGCGGAGAGACACACTAATATCTGAACGTATTACAGTCCGATGGGATATTTAATCTCATCGGACTTTTTTGTGCAAAAAAACGGAGAGGACCGAAGTCCTCTCCATCATTATCACGTTCTTATTTTGCCGGCATAGCCAGTTTCTGACCTGCAAAGATCAGCTCCGGATTTGCAATGATGTTCTGATTCAGATTGTAAATCTCTCTCCAACGTTTGTTGTTTCCAAGCTGATTTGCTGCGATCAACCACAGAGAATCACCGCTTACTACTACGTAAGCATCGCCGGAAGCTGCCGGAGTCTGTGCCGGAGCTGCTGTCTGTGTCGGAGCCTTCGGAGCTGCTGTCTGAGCGCCTGCCTTGCCAAATGTGATACGGCCCTGCGGCTCTGCATAACCGGTTACAACACCATCAGCGAAGGACTCTACATAATTAGCAAGAACCATGTAGTCTTCCATTACATAGTCAAGTACGTTTACAGCACCGTCAAACATTGCGAAACCGTCGCCAAGGTCACGCAGTGTGTAGTTGTAACCTGCAAGGTTGTACTTCGCATTTAAATCTAATGCTTCATACTCGCCTGTCTGCTTGTTCAGGATCTGTACATTGCCAACACGATAAGCGCCTGTCGGGCCGCCGATCCAAACTTCTTTATCATCAGCCTGAACAGTAGACGGGATAGACGGATCAATTGTATACTTCAGACCGGAAACATGGAGGAAACCGCCGTTTTCTGCCACGCCAACGTCTTTTGCACCCCACTCAAGTGCATCTAAAATCTGCTGTCCTGTTACAGTCTGTAAACATGCAACGTTGCCGAATGTGTGGATCTCTTTACATGTCAGGTAAGAAATGTTGCCTGTCACAGCTTTGTTACGGATACCGCCGCCGTTCATAACAGCAACATCAACATCAAGACCCATATTATCAAACAGATAATATAATGCATCTGCTGCGAAATTACCAGTATTAGTCTCCTGGCTTCTTACAAGACGTTTTCCGTTTGCATCGTAGTTATCAAGTGTATCAGAAGTGGAACCGATCACCTGGCCGAGTTCTGTATTGATCTCGTTGATCCAGTTTTCTTCGATCACTCTTACTCTGTCATCTGTGTTCTTATATTCTTTGATAAGTTCTGTTGCAATGCTTCCGTCAGCTTTGATTGTCATCTTACCAACAGCATTTAAGTATTCGCCGGTCTGAGTCAGCCATACATCATTTCCGGCTTTATCTTTAACAGCTTTTCCTTCAATCGTAGTATGGGAATGACCATCGATAAATGCATCGAAACCAGTCGTATTTGCAATTACTTCTTCACTTGTCCAAGGGCAGGAAGAAAGATCCACACCAAGATGACCAAGACCGATCACGAGATCTGCCTCTTTGGAAGCTGCATCAATCGCTGTCTGTACTGCCTCATACAGTTCAGAGCCGTCTTCTCCGCTTGCGATACCGTAAATATAGTTGCCGTTTCCATCCTGGAAGTATGCCGGAGTTGATTTTGTAAATGTATCCGGAGTTGTGATACCAACGAATGCGATCTCTGTATCACCAAAATCGAATACTTTGTAGGAATCGAGCACCTGACCTGTTTTTACTCCATTCACTTCATGATAGAAGTTTGCGGATACATACGGGAAGTCTGCCCACTCGAGTACATTCATCGCACCTTCCATACCATAGTCAAACTCATGGTTACCGAAGGTTGCCAGATCATACTCTGCTGCATTCATTAATTTCACGATGGTCTCACCCTTATCCATGGAACCAAATGCTGTTCCCTGAATATGGTCGCCGGCGTCTACTAATAATACTTCCGCTCCTGCGCTTTCCAGTTCATTCTTCAGTGCTGCCACATTGGAATAACGAAGACCGCCGTTATCAACATGTGTATGTACATCGTTTGTATAAAGCACTACGATGTCACCTTTCTGTACACTAATTCCGGAACCCGGACCAAAGCCCGGTCCTGCTGCCTGATTGGCAAATGCTGTTCCGGTTACATTCACGATCATAATAGCAGACAGTGCCAGTGCCTGCAGTTTGTTGAATTTCTTCATAAATTTACCTTCCTCCTTTTTTATTATCTGATTTCATTATATCTTACATATATTTCCTCGTCAATTAAAACCGTTGATTTCTTATTGGTTTTCTACTGCCATACAACAAAATACGGAGAGAATTTACTTTTCTCTCCGCATTATTATTTCATAATATTAATCATTTTCTTTGCACTTCTGAAGCGCCACTGTTCCGGTTCGGGCAACTTCTGTAATGCTGATGCCCTGCATCATGCTGAGGAACTGCTGCACACGCTCAGGCGTATCGCAAAGCTGGATCAGCATATGGTATTTTGACATATCCACGATCTCTGCCTTCATAATATTGCAGATCTCCATGATATCCTTTCTGTTCGAGCGATTGTACTTAACCTTCACGAGCAT
>JAFOCX010000068.1 GCA_017380975.1 Lachnospiraceae bacterium | reverse complement strand
GGCTTGCTGGAAGTATTTCCTGTGCTTGCCGGCTTCGTCGTCTTCGGTTTTTCCGGTTCTACTACGATCGGAGTATACTTGATCGCCTCATTCAGACCATATTTTACATCTACATAATCACTGGAAATGAATGCGGTTGTATCATCCAGCTCGATCTCTACCCAACCATCCTGCTGGCTGACAACGTGGAAACGTTCTTTCGCCGCGATCTGGGTCCAGATGGTAGAGTTCGTATTCGGTTCGGAACGAACATTGACACCGTCTGTGTTCGCAATGGCGATCAGGTGGGATACCTGCATCGCTTTATCTTTCGCCTGCTGTCCGGTCAGGATATATTCACCTTTTACATAACCGGTCACTTTACCGGAACGGATCTTATACCAGCCATCATCTGTCTTGCTTAAAATATCACAGCCGGCGTTACTCTCTAACTTACCGATGATCTTTCCGGATGTCTCACTTGGGTTGTCACGGATGTTCAGATAGGTAGAAACATTGGACACACCGAGCTCATCATACAGACTCAGTACCGTTGTTCTCATATCCTGTTTATGCGCTTCATCCAGTGCCATTCGGATCTCTACATAATCCGCAGAAATATATCCGTCTTCAATCTGGATCCAGCCATCTTCCATGCCTCTTACCAGATAGCGCTCATCCTTTAAAACCTGTCCGACGATCTCACTGTCCTGACTGGCCTCAGAACGAACATTTAACTTGTCAGCCTGAACCACTGCACGCTCTGCCACGAATTCGGCTGCCATCTCTCTGGCTTTGTCTCCTGTGTGTATGTACTGGGAGCTGACATATCCTGTCACTCCGCCGGAAGAAATCTTGTACCATCCTTCCTTGGAGGTATCCACGATCTCACAAGCTGCTCCGCGGTATAATTTACCGATTACTTCTCCAAAACTCTCCGGAGTCTTTCGAACATTCAGGTATCCGGAAACTTCTGCGATTCCTAAATTTGCATAACCGTCCAGGATTCCCTGAACTTCTGCCTCCACTGCCTGAGATTCTATCTCTTCTGCAGAAAGTGTTGTTTCCAATACAATGGAAATCGGTTCTGCAATGGTTTCCTGAGCCGGAGTTGTCTCAAGAGCCGCTGAAACAGTCTCGATCTTCATCCGTGCCGCTCCGTCATTCATGCGAGAGCCGACCATGCCGCCCACGATCGCCACAGCTGCGACAACGGCTGCCGCAACACCTGCTGCGAGGACATATTTGGAAGAACTGCTTTCTTTCTTCTGTCTTCTATGTGTCTTTCTTTCTTCTGCCATCTATACTTTCATCTCCCGGTATCATTCGATGTTGTTCTTTACATAACTTGTTACAAAAGTGTTACAAATAACCTCTTTACATTCTATCAAAATACGCGGGCCATGTCAAATTATTTCCCCGGTCGAATCCTATCTTTTTCTGACGACTTTCTTAATTATTTGTACGATTTACCAAAAAAGGAAGCTTTCCGCCTGACCACATTTTTTAATCAGACGGATGCCTCCTTATACAATACATATTTTTTAATATTAATCAATTAATGACTAGTCTTGTTTTCCAAGTGTCTGGAAATGCTCCATGTTGCCATAGAGTTTCAGGATTCTGCCGAACTCCTCTTCGTCGTAGAAGGAGCAGTTGCCGTTGCCGTACATCTTCGCAACTTCGATCATAAATCTTGCAGCACCTTCCATATCCTCTAAATGAGAAGCGCCTGTTGCACAGCCTGCTACTGCAGTCTCTGTTGTGATCGCAACACCGACTACCGGAGCTTTTGTTGCTGTTGCCGGCTGAAGAATGCTGTTCAGGTGATACAGACCGTTTCCGTACGGTGTGATATCCTGCTGGCTCAGTGCAAATACAACCGGAAGTCTGCCTGTTGTGGACTGCATTACATCGAGAATGTCCTCGCTGACACGAAGGATGTAGCCTTCTTTTACAGTCGGGGAGATTGCAAAACCACGGTGGTTGATCACGCGGTTGCCCTTTGTAGTATCAACAACTAACACTGCATCCAGTTCCGGAGTCACTTCTTCTTTGTTTACCTGCCATGTCTCTACCGGAGAGTTCATAAACGGAACCGGCTCATGCGGAGTTGTCGGAGCGTTCGGGCAAACATGTGTGGATACAAATACGTCGCCTTCCAGGAAATCACCCTTTTTCTGCATATCAAGAAGCTTCGCTGCAATTGCAAGGGCTGTGATCGCACCGTCACCGTCAGATACAAAACCCAGCTGTTCCGGTCTTGCACCAAGTCCGCCAAGACGTCCTAAAATACCGATGGTCTTTGCTGTACCGCCGTTTGTCTTACCGTTCTTGCCCGGGATCATGATTCGAACCATATCTGTGTGGCCTTTCGGTCCCACTAACGGATATGTTTCCACTTTGCAGTCCGGAACGATGGAACGAAGATAGTCCACTACCTGTGCACCGGATGCGCTTGCACTGTCAAGAATGTCGAAAAGTTCAATAAACTGTTTATAAAGCATTGATTCTGTTCCTCCTGCGTTTCAGGCCGCCGCCAATAAATTCATTTATTCTTTCATAAATCCTGCTTCCTGATAGTAGCGCCTTGCACCATCGTGAAGCGGGATCGGAAGTTCATTGCATAAAAACTCTTTTTCTTTGATCGCTGCCATAAATTTATGTCCGTCTGCATAGACCGGACCGTTCAGATCCAACGCCCTTGCGATCTCATACGCCAGATCCTCATCCATCTCTTTGCTTGCGCACAGCAGCACTTTCATACCAAATGTTTGAACATCTTCTTCCTGCCCGTGATAAGTCCCTGCCGGAATGACCGTTGCAAAATATCGCTCATCTGTTTTCAGGATTTGCTCCAGTTCCTCTTCGGTATAACCAAGCACCATTGTCTCGTATTCATTTGCCAATGCTTCATGTGCCCGATATGGAACTGTGGAAAATGCATGAACCGCGTCCGCTGTCTCGCGTTTGATATGTTCCACGCTATTAGTCAGACTGTCTGTGTAAACTTCTGTATTACTAAGATCAATTCCCATGACCTCAAACACCATGTCAGAAGTCAGTTCTGTCGCTGACGCAGCCGGTCCTGAAGAAATGATCTTTCCTTTCAGCTGGTTTACCTGAGTCAGTCCGGACTTTTTCAATGCCATCCATCCGGAAACCTGCTGATAACAGGCTCCCAGCACACGTATGTTTTCCAGGGACTCGCCTGCAAAACTATATGCACCGTGGACTGCATCGTAGGCCACATCTCCTTCTATCAATGCCAGATCCAAGTCTCCTTCAGACACATTCGTGGCATTGATCGCAGATCCCTTTGTCGTCTCCACAGCCACATGGATGCCCGGCACCGTATTGTTGATCACACTCGCAATCGCGATACCTGCCTGATGAATCTGTGCGCTCTCTTCTCCGGTTCCCATGGAAAGGGTTCCTGTCTCATATGTCAGCGTCTGCATCGCTGCATCATTCGAGGCAATTGCACCTTTTTCTGATGCATTGCAGCCGGACATGATGAAAGCCGCTGCTGCCAAGACTGTCGCATACCGTTTCAATCTCTTACTTTTTATATTCATAAGCCCTTCATTCTTATCTCAATTTTCATTGCGAATTCATTCCCTTTCATTATATAATACCTTTAACATGGCTTGCAACCTTTTTTACAAGAAAAAGCCGGCTGACGGAGGAATTATGAGAACTGACTGGAATGGAAAACCGTACTATTCTCTTGATTATTATTTGAAAGAAACATTCGGTACAAAAGTATATAAACTGGCTCTGGACGGCGGAATGACTTGTCCGAACCGCGATGGAACGATCGGAACCGGAGGCTGTATCTTCTGCAGTGAAGGAGGTTCCGGAGATTTTGCAGCAAAACGTGATGTGTCGGTCCGTGCACAGGTAGATGCGGCAAAGCTGCGTGTTTCTTCCAAAATATCTGTGGACGGTTCTTTTATCGCATACTTTCAATCTTACACCAACACATACGCTCCTCTGGCATATTTAGAGCAAATATTTTCCGAGGCAATTTCTCTTCCGGAAATCTGCGCGTTATCCATCGGTACGCGACCGGATTGCCTCCCGGATGAGACCATCGAACTCCTCTCTCGCCTGAATCAGAAAAAACCGGTCTGGGTTGAATTAGGTCTTCAGACAATCCATGAAAAAACGGCGGAATTTATC
>JAFOCX010000001.1 GCA_017380975.1 Lachnospiraceae bacterium | reverse complement strand
TGTCGATCAAAAAGTTCTGACCAAACTTCTTCTGGAACATGAATTCATATTTCTGAATGATTTCTATGGTATTCTTCGGATTTCCAAGATTTGCCATATTGCCTCCTAAACTAAACGATACAGTCTCTTTGCATTTTCCGCAGTCACACGGATCACGTCTTCCACACTCATTCCCTTGATCGCAGCCATCTCTTCTACTACGTGAGTCAGATACAAGGAAGAATTTCTTTTTCCACGGTACGGAACCGGCGCCAGATACGGACAGTCGGTTTCGAGAACCAGCTTGTCCATCGGTGCATATTCCACAACCTCTTTCAGTTTCTTACCGTTCTTGAATGTCAGTACACCGCCGACACCAATAAAATAGTCCATATTCAGATACTCGCGGGCCATCTCCACTCCGTAGGAAAAACAGTGGATAACACCGCCTGTCGTATCTTTGTGTTCAGACTTCATGATCTCCAGAGTATCCTGAGCAGCATCTCGGCTGTGAATGATCACCGGAAGGCCTATTTCTTTCGCGATCTCCAACTGGCGCACAAACCACTTCTTCTGTACATCACGTTCTACATTATCCCAGTAATAATCCAGACCGATCTCTCCGATCGCCACGATCTTCTCGTTCGCAGCATTCGCTTTGATCCACTGAATATCCTCTTCTGTCATCATTCCGCAATCACTCGGATGTACGCCGAGTGCACCATATACAAACGGATATTTTTCTGCAAGCGCAAGTGTTGTCTTGCAGGAGCGCATGCTTGCGCCGATATTTACAATGGTTCCTACACCATGTTCTTTCATACTATCAAGCAGCTCATAACGGTCCGCATCGAAATCTTCGTCATCGTAATGAGCATGCGTGTCAAAAATATATTCCATCTTTTTATCTCCAAAATCAAATTTACACAATTATGATACTTACCAGCCAGACCACCAGCAAATGTACAGGATAGAATACGTAAGGCATTAACCCCAGTTTTCTTCCTCTTTCTCCATTGTAACGGCTGATGAAGAAAAATGCAATCCATGCAAATAAGACTTCGAACCCAAATCCATAAATCAATACCGCTGCAAGGCATCCTGCAGCCACCAGTTCCGCCGGACGATACCGGAACACAAATATTACGACGACCAAAAGGATGCCCATCGCTCCATAATCTGTATGCATCAGTTCCGCGGCGACCATGGAAACTGCCACACTCCATATGGCCAGAACTGATCCCAAAAATTTTTCGCTAAAAGCAGACTTACAAAATTTCTTCTCCAGTGTATTCAGCATTCTCATACAAATGAGACCGATCAGCATCGTCACCATGGTGTTTTGTACCCGTGAATACCACAAGTCACCCGTAAGCACCAGATTGAACGGGATTTCAGAAATCAACGCGAACAATGCCACCCGCACAACATAACGTGACCAGTCGCGGGTCCACATAAACCCCTGCACCAATAAAAAAGCATAAAGCGGAAAAGCCATCCGCCCGATCAGGCGCATGGCTATTCCGATATTTTCCACCAACGGACTCATTTCATTCAGACCGCTGCCGAAAATGATCGCGGCAGCTGCATGGTCCAAAAGCATGGTGCCCATCGCTAAAATCTTCAGTTTTTCAGACGTAAGCCGCCCGCTCACTAGCAAACCTCAGAGCCCGGTTTCATATCTTTCTCCGGAACCATCAGTGCAAGGTTATCCTCGTCATCACCTGCGCAGAGGATCATACCCTCGGAAAGAAGACCAGCCAGTTTCGCCGGTTTCAGGTTTGTAACAACCATAACCTTCTTGCCAACCATCTCTTCCGGTGTGTACCAGGCTTTGATACCGCTTACGATCTGTCTTACTTCAGAACCGATCTTAACCTGAGAGCAAAGGAGTTTTTTGGACTTCTTCACTTCTTCACATTTGATGATCTCGCCGATCTGGAACTGTAATTTCTCGAAGTCTTCGTATGTGATCTCCGGTTTCTTCTCAAGATCAACCACGTTCTCTTTCACTTCTTCTGCTGCCGGCTCATTTGCAGCTGCCTCAGCAGCCTTCATAGCCTCAACTTTTTCCAATACTTCTTTCACATCAAGACGTGCAAAGAGGATCTCCGGTTTCTCAACCACCTTGTTGCCGTTCGGGTAAAGACCAAACTGCTCCATATCTGTGAATGCTCTCTTTGTTGTATTTAACTGAGCATAGATCTTCTGAGCTGTATCCGGCATGAAGGACTCAAGTAAGGAAGCACCGATTGTGATCGCCTCAACCAGGTTGTAAAGAACAGTTGCAAGACGGTCTTTGTTTGCCTCATCCTTCGCAAGTGTCCACGGAGTTGTCTCATCGATGTACTTGTTGCTGCGGCGGAAGATATTGAAGATCTCTGTGATCGCGTCTGCAACACGGAGCTTATCCATCTTCTCATTTGTCTTCTTCACTGCCTCAAGCACAGTTGCCTTTAAGTCCTCATCAACTTCTGCTGTAACGCCCTTATTCTCAACAACGCCGCCGAAGTATTTATTTGTCATGGAAACAGTACGGTTTACAAGGTTTCCAAGAATGTTCGCAAGGTCAGAGTTCATACGCTCAACCATTAACTCCCATGTGATCACGCCATCGTTCTCGAACGGCATCTCGTGGAGTACGAAGTAACGAACTGCATCCACACCGAAGAAATCAACGAGAGTATCTGCGTAAAGAACGTTACCCTTGGATTTGGACATCTTGCCGTCGCCCTGTAACAGCCACGGATGACCGAATACCTGCTTCGGAAGCGGAACATCCAGAGCCATTAAGAAGATCGGCCAGTAAATGGTATGGAAGCGGATGATATCTTTACCGATGAGGTGAAGATCTGCCGGCC
>JAFOCX010000067.1 GCA_017380975.1 Lachnospiraceae bacterium | reverse complement strand
GTATACCGAACGGTATGTACGGTGGTGTGGGAGGTCGGTAGATAAAATAATTATCTACCTCCTACCCGATTATTTTAAGGTGATTTTGGCCTTTTTCTGTGGTAATTGTACCTAAAGATGAGAAATTCCCACCTTCAGGTACATTCAGAGTCCGGATTGTACATTTTTGACGGTTTTTTATCTGATTTGTACCTCAGAGAAGCTCGGATGTTGACTGAGATATAATTTTTTTATGGTTTCTGTATCTGAAAGTACAAAACACTGCAGATAAGGTACAATAAACTTAAAGAAGGTAGAGACTCCCTATTTTTTCTACGTCGTCATAGTTTAGAGGATGCTTTTTCGTTTCATAAGTTGTGATCAAATGGATAGAAGGGATAATTCCATAAGTTGCATAGGTTCGAAGTTTCGAAAATGTTTTCTCTGCATACGCGATATCATCCATTCGACCGAAGTGTTCCCAATAAAAGGTTTCCTTTGTTTTCGGATGCAAGATTGTAAAATCCGGATAGAATATCATACTATCCAAATGTAACGCACATTCATACCGAAAGGGAATTCTGTTTGTATATAAAAATCGTTCAATCATGGCTTCAGATTTAGAACGCACCCTGATTCCGGAACTTGCTTTGTGAACTAAATACTCTGGATAACTTTGATTTCTTTCATATTCTTCATTTGTCCACCGTCTCATATCATCAGATACTGGTTTAAAATATGAGGCAAGTAATTGTGCATATTCTGAGTCAGGAGGAATAGTTGCATCCGAATACGGCTCATTAGTATTCTGTATTTGTAAATAAGCGTCCAGAGCTTGCTTTTCTCGCAATAGCTCATCTAATTTGGTCATCAAATATTTTTTCTGTGCCAGTTGTTCTGCAAAAAAACGGTTCTTTTTCGGAATATAATTTTTCGTATGACCGTTACTGACATACCATTTCTTATATTTCCCATCGTTTGATATCAATAATTTTCCTTCTGGCAGATTCTTTAGTTCGCATTGAATTTGCTTGATCTGACTTTGAATCAAATAAGATTCACTTAGGATTTTGTCCCTTAGCATAATAGACCTCCATAGAATATTAGATTTGAAAATAGATGTGGTGATTTCCATATTAGGCAAAATATGATCTTGTGTCAAGTCATGATTCAAAAGCAGAATTCGTTGAAATTTATTGGGTAAATGCGTATAATGGATATATTGGTAAATGCGTAAAATCTTCTCAATGAAAGGGAAATATACTATGACAATTCATGAATTACAGACTCCGGCAATCCTTTTAAATCTGGATGCTATGGAGCATAATGTAAAAAAATATTGTGATGCAGCTGCAAAAGCCGGAAAGCAGATCTGGCCGATGATCAAGACACATAAAAGTACAGAGCTTTCTCGCTTGCAGGCTGAGTATGGCTGTACAGGATTTCTTTGCGGAACCTTGGATGAAGCAGAAGCAATGTGCGAAGCTGGATTTGAAAATATCATGTATGCATATCCGGTTGCAACGGAAGTTTCCATCAAACGTGTAGTAGAATTGGCGAAAAAATGTAATTTCATCGTTCGTATCGACGGCATTGATGCCGCTCGTCTGATCAATGATGGTGCGAAAAAAGCAGATGTTGTTGTGAATTATACGATCATTGTAGATAGTGGACTCCATCGTTTTGGTGTTGTTCCGGAGAAAACAGTGGAACTGGCAGATGCGATCAAAGATTTTAAAAACTTGAAATTATGTGGTATTTCCACTCATCCGGGGCATGTTTATGGTGCATCTTGCGAAGCAGATGTTCCTCAGTACTGTAAAGATGAGATGGAGAGTCTTGCAATCGCAGCGCGTACCCTTCGTGCGGCGGGCTATGAGCTTCCGATTATTTCCAGTGGCGCAACTCCGACATTCTGGGGTTCTTTGGAAGATGAAAATCTGATGATCTACCATCCGGGCAATTATATTTTCAACGATGCGATTCAGATGTCCACCAATACTGCGACAGAAGAAGAGTGTGCATTATATGTACTTGCATCTGTAGTGTCTCATCCGAGAGAAGATCTGTTTATCTGCGATGCGGGTGCGAAATGTCTTGGTCTTGATATGGGTGCTCACGGAAATGCATCTGTCAAAGGTCATGGTGTGATCAAAGGACATCCGGAACTGACGATGTACAGCTTGTCCGAGGAAGTTGGTAAGATTCATGTGGATGGACCGACTGATCTGAAGGTGGGTGACAAGATTATTATCATCCCGAACCACTCTTGCTCTACGGCAAACTTGACAGAGTATTACATTGGTGTGCGTGGAGAAACCATTGAGCGCTATATTGATGTGGATATTCGCGGAAATAGTACAAAGAAGCAGTTTTAGTTGTATCTAGGGAGTGCGCTTTGCTGATTTAGATACAATTCAGATCAGAAATTACTTGCTAAATAAGAATTTTATGTTTGACTGTACCTAAGTTGAGGAGATTGGTCTCGCTAGGTACAGAAACTTCCGAAAAATTGTACCTCAGCAATAAAAGCAGCTTATGCCAGTCACAATCGCATCAAAAATCGCTCCCAAAGTATCAAAATTGAGGTGCGGTTGTACCCGGAAATAAGAAAAACAACAGCTCAGGTACAATCTCTCAGCAAAACACGAATAAACAAATAAAAAACCTCCGATGGGCCGTAAAACAGCTTGCCGGAGGTTCATTTTTATTCAAGATTTTTATGCGCTGTCGCCAGCATCAACTTGATTCGGTTGAGCTGGTTTACCTCACTGGCGCCCGGATCGTAGTCAACGGCCACGATGTTTGCCTGCGGGTACTTGTGGCGGAGTTCTTTGATAACACCCTTACCGACAATGTGGTTTGGAAGGCATCCGAACGGCTGCACACAGACAATGTTGCCTGCACCGCTGTGGATCAGCTCCAGCATCTCGCCTGTCAGGAACCAGCCTTCGCCGGTCTGGTTGCCGACAGATACGAAGTCACTTGCCATAACAGCCAGATCCTTGATCTTCGCCGGAGGAATAAAGTGTTTGCTCTTTTCAAGTTCGATGCGGGCAGTCTTACGGAAATACTCGAGGAGAGAAATTCCCATGTTGCTCAGATGAGCGGTAGACTTCTTGGTACCCAGATTCTCAGCCTTGAAGTTATTGTTGTAGAAGCAATACAGAAGGAAATCCATCAGATCCGGCATAACAGCCTCTGCACCTTCCGCTTCAAGCAGATCGACGATGTGGTTATTGGCCATCGGAGAGAACTTAACCAGGATCTCACCAACGATACCAACCCTCGGTTTCTTAATATCCAGTCGTTCCAGTTTGTCAAAGTCACGAATGATTCCGCGGATGTTTTTGGTAAACTCCATGATGCCCGGATTTCTTGTGGCCAGAGATTTATTGCAGATCTTCTTCCACTTTTCGTGCAGAGCATTTGCGGAGCCCGGAACCTTCTCATACGGTCTGGTCGCATACAGAACACGCATAAATATATCGCCATAAACAACAGACTGTATTGCCTTTGTCAATAAGCGAGGTGTCAGCTTAAATCCCGGGTTGGTTTCCATACCATTCGCATTTAAGGAAATGACCGGGACCTGAGGCATACCGGCTTTTTCTAAAGCACGACGTACAAAACTGATGTAATTAGAAGCTCGGCAGCCGCCGCCGGTCTGAGTCATAATGACAGCAGTACGGTCCAGATCATATTTTCCGGACAGAAGAGCGTCCATGATCTGACCGATGACGATCAGAGACGGATAACATGCGTCATTGTTAACATATTTCAGACCGGTATCAACAGCATTCTTATCATCATTTTGAAGGATTTCCAGATTATATCCGAAGCTGCGGAACGCAGTCTCCATCATGTCAAAATGGATCGGAGACATCTGCGGGCAAAGGATGGTATATGTATCACGCATTTCCTTTGTAAACACAACACGGTTGTAAGAACTGGAAACGATCTTTCTGGTGTATCTTCTTTCATCTCTTACACGAAGGGCAGAAATCAAGGAACGGATACGGATGCGCGCAGCGCCCAGGTTGTTTACCTCATCGATTTTCAGCACAGTATAGATCTTACCGGAATTCGTCAAAATATCACTGACCTGGTCGGTAGTAACCGCATCAAGTCCACATCCGAAAGAGTTCAGCTGGATCAGATCCAGATTGTCCTGTGTTTTTACAAAACTTGCAGCTGCATACAGTCTGGAGTGGTACATCCACTGGTCAGTCACGATGGTCGGACGTTCGATCGGAGCCAGGTGGGAAACAGCATCCTCTGTTAATACCGCAAATCCATACGAAGTGATCAGGTCCGGGATACCATGGTTGATTTCCGGATCGATGTGGTACGGACGACCTGCAAGGACAATACCTTTCTTTCCGGTCTCCTTCAGATACTGAAGCACCTCTTCGCCTTTCTTCTCAACATCGCGTCTCGCAGCATCCTGCTCCTCCCACGCTTTCTTTGCAGCAGCAAGAATGTCCTTCTCCGGAATATCAAACTCCTTCTTGAATTCTTTCACAAGCTGGT
>JAFOCX010000066.1 GCA_017380975.1 Lachnospiraceae bacterium | reverse complement strand
GTGATTGTTGTTATGAGCGGTGACTATACGCAGCGAGGAACACCTGCGATCTACTCAAAATATATCCGTGCAAAAGCTGCCCTCATGGCAGGTGCAGATCTGGTCCTCGAGATGCCAATCTATGGTTCTGTTGCATCTGCTCCTGATTTTGCAGAATGCGGTGTCAATATATTGGAATCTTCCGAGATCTGTGATTATTTATTCTTTGGAAGTGAATCCGGAGACATTGAATGTCTCAAACAACAGGCAGCAGTTCTGTCTGATGAATCTGAGGAGATTTCAGTCAAGATCAAAGCCGGTCTGAAGTCCGGGCTTTCCTGGCCGGAAGCGCGGGCAAATGCTTACGGTTCAGAAGCCCCGATCGCTTCCTCGCCAAATGACATTCTTGGAATCGAATATCTCCGAGCTCTCAGCAAACGAAATTCTTCGATCCTTCCTGTCACAATTAAGCGAAATGATCCGGGATATCACAGCGAAGAAAAGGAAGGACATTTTGCCTCCGCGACTGCTGCAAGAAAGGCAATTCTGGCCAATGATCTGGAGTTTCTGCAAGATGTACTTCCGAATGAACATTTTGAGTCGCTGACTGGATCTGTATGCCCTCCGGTAACCTTTGATGACTGCTCTCTTTTATTATCCGATAAACTTCTGACATCCTCTATGGATCAGTTGTTACAGGTTGCAGGAATGCCTGAGGATCTGGCGAGAAAACTGTTTAAACATCGACTGGATTTTCTCTCTTCTGACCAATTAGTCGCCGAACGCAAGGATCGTAATTACACCTACACTCGTGTAAATCGTTCTCTGCTCAATCTTATGCTAGGGATTACGAAAACTGACTCTGTTCGCTTTAAAGAATATGGTTCTGCTCCATGGCTTCGTATCTTAGGTTTTCGCAAAGATGTTGCACCACTTCTTTCTGAATTAAAAAAGCATGCGACTGTTCCGATTATTACGAAAACTGCAAATGCGGAATTCCTTCTTTCCGAGGAAATCTTCGAATTATTTCAGAAGCAGCTGACTGCCTCCGAGCGTTATCGCTTGATCGCACAGCTAAAAGCTGGTAAAGCGATCAAAAATGAATTCACTTCTTCTATTATTATAATATAGCGAAAAACGGCCTGTGTATTTCAACACTGGCCGTTTCCTTTTCTATCAATATCCGTTTTTAGTTTTTAAAGCTATGAATTGGAGCTGGGATCCTTCCGGTTCTGGATACAAATTTCTCGCAGCTGAACTGGTTTACCGGCATGATCGGCGCATGTCCGAGAAGACCGCCAAACTCAACGTTTTCTCCCACACCTTTTCCGATTACCGGGATCAGACGAACAGCTGTTGTTTTCTGGTTGATCATACCAATAGCAGCTTCATCTGCAATAATACCGGAGATTGTAGATGCAGTTGTATCGCCCGGGATCGCGATCATATCGAGACCAACCGAACATACACAGGTCATGGCTTCCAGTTTCTCTAATGTCAGAGCGCCAGCCAGTACAGAATCGATCATTCCCTGGTCTTCGCTGACCGGAATAAATGCGCCGGAAAGTCCGCCCACGTAAGAAGAAGCCATTACGCCGCCCTTCTTCACCTGGTCATTTAACATAGCAAGAGCCGCTGTTGTTCCCGGAGCACCGACACGCTCAAGACCAATTTCTTCTAAAATCTCAGCTACAGAATCACCCACTGCCGGTGTCGGAGCAAGGGAAAGGTCGATGATGCCAAACGGAATGCCAAGACGAGAGGATGCCTCCTGTGCAACCAGCTGGCCCACACGTGTAATCTTAAATGCAGTCTTTTTTATCGTCTCACAGAGCACTTCAAAGTTCTCTCCGCGTACACGCTCTAATGCACTTTTTACAACACCTGGTCCGGAAACACCGACGTTAATGATCGCATCCGCTTCTGTTACACCGTGGAATGCACCTGCCATAAACGGGTTGTCATCCGGTGCATTACAGAAGATTACAAGTTTTGCACAACCGATGCAGTCATTCTCTTTTGTCTTCTCTGCTGTTTCCTTCACAATCTCACCCATCAGGCGAACCGCATCCATGTTCAGACCTGTCTTTGTAGAACCTACATTGATGGAACTGCAGACAAAATCAGTCTCTTTTAATGCCTGCGGGATGGAACGCATCAAATTTTCATCTGCTGTTGTCATACCTTTGGAAACAAGTGCAGAATAACCACCGATAAAGTTTACACCAACCGTCTTTGCTGCGCGATCCAGTGTTTTCGCAATGGTAACAAAATCCTCCGGAGTCTTACATGCAGAAGCACCAACAAGTGCGATCGGGGTAACAGAAATTCGTTTATTCACGATCGGAATACCAAAATCTCTCTCGATATCCTTTCCGGTACTCACCAGATCCTTTGCTGTCTCTGTGATTTTTTTATAAATCTTTTCGTTGAGCACATCCAGATCGTTATCGCAGCAATCCAACAGACTGATGCCCAATGTGATTGTACGAACATCCAGATTATCATGCTCGATCATTTTATTGGTTTCATTTACTTCAAATCTAGTTATCATAATTCTGTCCTCTTTTTACTAAAAGCTATTCATTTAAAAGACGATACAACATCGGCTCAATGTGAAGTTCATTCATGATTGCTTCCAATTCTTTTTTATTATCCTTTGGAGTTCCTTGCTTCACAGCACGGATCAAAAGGTTCTTTGGAGTATGCTCCATATCAATAAACTCTAAAATCTGTGTTCGATAACCTACAGACTCCAGAATCTGTGCACGAATCGCATCCGTGAAAAGCGCTGCCGTACGTTCTTTGATGATCCCGTACTGGAAAATCGGTTTTAACAACTCATTTTCCAGCTGACCGTTCAGTTCATGCTGACAGCATGGAACAGAGAGGATTACTTTCGCGCCCCAGCGAACTGCTTTCTCCATGGCATAGTCCGTCGCTACATCACATGCGTGAAGCGTAACGACCATATCTACCTGATCAACACCTTCGTAAGAAGCGATATCTCCTGTATAGAAAGATAATTTCTCATAGTCATATCTGCGCGCCAGATCATTACATTTTTTAATCACATCATCCTTCAGATCCAATCCAATAATGCGTACCGGATATCCTTTTAATTCCTTCAGATAATAATACATCGCAAAGGTAAGATAGGATTTACCGCATCCGAAATCAAGAATGACATTTTCTCTGGACTTATCCAGTTTCGGAAGAATATCTTCGATAAATTCCAGAAAACGGTTGATCTGACGGAATTTATCGTATCGGGAATTTACAATTTTACCTTCTTTTGTTTGAACACCCAAGTCCACAAGGAACGGAACTGCAATTCCCTCTTCTAAAATGTAGCGTTTTTTACGGTTATGGGAGATTCCCTTTTTCCATGCAACT
>JAFOCX010000065.1 GCA_017380975.1 Lachnospiraceae bacterium | reverse complement strand
GAGTGGTTTGAAAGGATCTTCATCACTCCGCCATATATACCAGTCATACGAAAAATCTTTTTCTCGTTTTGCTTTTTCGAGGCGATTCGCGAGGATATCATAAGCACGATTGTTACATTTTAAAACACGAGTTGAGTTTTTTGTTTTGGTTGTAGATGCGATGATTCGTTTGCCATCTTTGGTTCTTGTGGTTGTTTTATGAATGTTGATGCTTTCTTCGACAATGTAAAAATCACGAAAAGTCAGAGCGAGAGCTTCACCTTTTCTAAGATACATAACTAGTATAAATTCCATGAGATCAACATTTTTATCACAATGGAGGGCTGATTGGCAAGAACTAATATAATTACGGATTTCAATATCGTTCATAATTTGCGCGATTTCTACTTTCTGTGTTCCTGTTTTAAATTTCATACCATATACAGGATTGATATAAGGTTGTTCTTGGTAATAATCTGAGAAAAACATTGTAAGCATATTATAAGCTTTTTTCTGTAGCGACTTACTGATACCATGTTCTTCTAATTCGAGTATATAGTTGACAATATCAGAATGCACGATACTATTTGTCTTTTGATTTGCAATTGAATAGGGTGCAATTTGATTACGAATAATTCGCTCCCAGTAATTGAATGTTGAATCACTAACATCGCGTATTTTTTGTGCCCGTTTTATAAAACTATTCATGTCGGCTAAAAAATTGGACGACTCTTTTTTTATGATAAAACCCTTTTCTAAACTTAGCAATGCTTGATTAAGACGTTCTCTAGCTTCCTTTTTAGAACTTCCTGTTTTGGATATTCTAAGAGATTTTCCATCTTTCTTGAGGTTAGTTACAGAACAGTAGCAACGCCAAGAACCATTGTTTTTACCGTATTTGAAGTCTGTATGCTGCAACATTATACATTTTCCTTTCTCACACTTTTCTCACACTTTTTCTCACACCAGTTCCATTTTCTTCTCGCATGAGTTAAAATAGAGAAAGAAAAAAGAGCCTAAAACCATGAAAATACAAGGTTTTAAGCTCAATATCAGCTGGGCCAGCGGGATTCGAACCCTCGAGTGCAGGAGTCAAAGTCCTGTGCCTTACCGCTTGGCGATGGCCCAATGCATAACGGGTACAGTATAGCATAGATGGAAGAAAATTTCAAGCCGATTGATGGAAAATGCTCCGGCCTTTCCATTGACAGGAAACACCGGAATTTGACAAGATGGCAAATAAGGACAAGAAGATAGAGAAAAGAGGAAAACAATATGACACATGGGGAAAAGGCAAAAGCATATTTTGAACAGGGATATAACTGCGCACAGGCCGTGACGCTGGCATTTGCGGAGGAGATGGGGCTGGACAAGGATTCTGCAGCAAAGATGGTTTCTTCCTTCGGAGGAGGACTTGGAAGGCTCAGAGAGGTCTGTGGGTGCGTGAGCGGTATGGCGCTGGCTGCAGGAGCCTTATACGGCTATTCAGACCCGGAGGCGAAGGAAGCGAAGGCAGATCATTATGCGCTGATCCAGAAGCTTGCAGAGGCATTTAAAGAGAAAAACGGAAGCATGATCTGCCGTGAATTGCTGGATGGTATTAACAATGATACGAATCCGGTTCCGGAGGCGAGAACCGAGGCTTATTATAAGAAGCGCCCGTGTGCAGATCTGTGCTATTCAGCTGCGGAAATTTTGGAAAAAGAGATGCTGGAACGCGGCACCATGGGAAAATAAATCGAATAACAGACATGAAAAGAGCCGTATGGGGGGTAAATCCATACGGCCTTTTCTTTTAGGAGATAGCGTTAAGCGATCGGAGTTGCGAGCCAGATGCCTTCGCCCGGACCTACCGGAATACCTGCTAACATCCAGATTACGAGGAATACGATCCAGAATGCCTCGAGGATCAGAGCAGTTGTCATGTTACAAGATAAGAACTTACCGATTGTAAGGTTCTTGTCATATTTTTCCTGAGCCATGCTGAGGAGCATCCAAAGTGTAGCACCTGTCGGTCCGAACATGTTACCGGCGGAATCGCCAAGACGGTAGATGTACTGTGTGAATGCCGGTGTGTAACCAAGGAGCATGAACATCGGAACGAAGATCGGAGCAAAGATCGCCCATTTTGCGGAACCGGAGGAGAAGAATACGTCAACGATTGTTACAAGGAATACGAATGCAACGATCATCGGGATACCTGTGAAACCGATTGCCTCAAGAGCATTTGCGCCTGCGATCGCGGAGATCGCACCGATATTTGTCCAGGAGAATAATGCCTGGAACTGACCGCAGAAGAAACAGAATGCAACGTAGGAACCCATACGTGCCATCTGACGGCTCATACCTTTGTGGATGGACATAAGATCCGGATATGTACCTGCAACTTTACCATAAACGATACCCGGTACTGCGAACATAACGAAGATTACGCAGATGATACCCTTTAAGAGCGGGGAACCTACGAATTCGCCATTCGGGCCGGATGTAAGGCCGGTAAAGAAAGATACTGCCCACATTACGATAACTGCAATGAGACCGATACCGGCTGCTTTAAGAGCCTTCATCTGTTTGTCAGTGATCTCTTCCATTTCTTCGATGTCGCCTGTGTACTTACCGAAGCGCGGCTCGATAACTTTTGTTACGATGGTGCCAACAAGGATTGTACAGAGAACGAAGGAACCGATCTTGATGAACCAGTTACATGTAGCTTCTACTGTGTACTGAGAGAATGTCTCCGGAAGAAAACCTTCAAGAGCCTGGTTTGTAAAGCCCTGAATAAGAGTATCAGTACCGGAGATGATCGGGTTTGCTGCGTAACCAACGTTCGCACCTGCGTAACCACAGAGCATACCAACGATCGGGTGTCTGCCAACGCCGATATAAACGATCGCGGATAACGGCGGAACAAGGATACCTGCTGCGTCAGAAGCAAGGTTCATAACCATACCCATAGCTGCACAAGCGAACGGGATCATGAACGGCGGAACGTTTTTCATTACAACGCGAAGGAACACGTTGATGAGACCGGCTTCCTCACAGAAACCTACAGCAAGTGTCATGGAAAGAACGAGAGCTAACGGTCCGAAACCGGAGAAGTTCGTTGTCATCTTTGTCATGAACCACTGGAGACCTTCTTTTGTGAAGAAGTTTTTAGCTGCTACATACTCCTGTGTAGCCGGATTAAGAAGTTCAACGCCTGTTACGTTGAGAACTGCACCGATTACAGCAACGATCAGGAATAAGATACAGAATAAAATCGTCGGCGGTGGTAATAAGTCACATACTTTCTCAACGGCTACCATGAAAACGTCGAGAAAACCTTTCTTTTCGGATGTCTTGTTGTTTGACATAGAAAGAACCCCCTTTTTTAAAATTGTAGCTGTCAAATGACGGCAGTTACGTTTACTGATCTATATATACGCAGCAGCAAGAGAAATATGTTGCCTTGCAATAAGATCAGCAGATAAATTAAGGTGTTACGGAATAGTTTTGTTGGTCGCGACCCATATATGGATTCCGTAGCCATAAATTCAAAAGGATTATATATTAAATTTTTCTAAATTTCCAGAGATAAACCATGAAATTAACAGATGATTAACACCATATTTTGGTGAATGAACATACGATTAATAGGCTGCAAAATTCATATGTTTATAGGGAAATAAGGGTTCGTGAAGATTGGCTCTCCACAGCGCTGGGAGAGCCAATCATTGAGAGATCTAGATTAGATAATGCCTGCCGGTAAGTACATGCCAACGCCCGGTCCAACCGGAATGCCTGCTAGACTCCATACTACCACGAAGATAGTCCATACAATCTGGAGTACGATGGACAGCGGGATCAGGTTACCGATCAGAGTACCGATCTTAAGGTCCTTATCATATTTAGATTTAGCAACTTCCAGTACCATCCAGATGTACGGAGACATCGGTGTCCAGCAGTTGAACGGAGAGTCACCGAGACGGTATAAGAGCTGTGTATAGCCCGGATGGAAGCCGAGGAGCATGAACATCGGAACGAAGATCGGAGCGAAAATCGCCCACTTCGCGGAACCGGAGGAGATAAAGATATTTACGAATGCGCAGAGTACAATGAATGCTACGCAGAGCGGAATACCTGTAAATCCAATGCTCTCGAAGAAGTCAGCGCCTGCAATCGCAAGCATGGTGCCGAGTTTTGTCCAGTTGAAGAGACCCTGGAACTGACCGCAGAAGAAGCAGAACAGAATGTAGGAGCCCATCGCGGACATCTGGCGAGTCATTGCTTTGTTCACATCAACAACATTTTTGTATGCTTTGGATGTGTAGCCAAATGCAAGACCGCAGAGAGAGAAGAGGCAGAAGAGGATCGGGATCATGCCCTTTAAGAACATACCCTTTAACGGACCGCCGTAATATAATGCAGCAACCAGAGCAATATAAACAACAGCTGTAATGCCTGCTGCACGTAAGCCCTTCTTCTGATCAGCAGTTACTTCGTCGATCTTGGAATCTGCACTGCCTTCATATT
>JAFOCX010000064.1 GCA_017380975.1 Lachnospiraceae bacterium | reverse complement strand
GCTGCTCCGGTGTAAGCATGGAAAACAATTGGTCCATGGAAAAATTGGAGAGGTTTTCTTTTGTGTTTCGATATTGAAGGAACGTGGAGAGGAAATCAATCATATCTTGTTCTTTCTGGGACGCGTAAGGCTTGACTGCTGCAAGCATGTCTGCTGTTGATGTGTGATCCTCGTCCAATGCACAGATACTCAGCATCCCTTCATCATTTTCTGAAAAGAAATCCATGGTGCGTATGAGTTCGTTCCATTTGATAAAGAAAGAAAGAGCGCGCTGCTCTGGAATCTTCATATATGGAAGCGCTGCTTTTAACATCTGCATATGGTGATCTGCGATCGCATAGTCAAGGTCAGTTAGTTTTAATTCTTTTTCAATCATGGTACATCCTCCTTTTCCTTTTGAAATATATGATTCAGACAGAGAAATCATGCAGACAAATGAAGACATAGGATAGGAACCGTTCATTTGACTGCAGAATACAATGAGAAATATAGGAGGAAGAGGATATGAGATATCGTTTGATCATAGATGGAAACAGTGTTTACGAAATTGAAGAAATGGATTCGGAGCAGGACGATGAAACCGATAAAGAAAAACAGGATGAAGAGGGCGGGTAAGTTCCCGCCCTTCAGAAATTAGCAGCAGAAACCGCCGCCGTTTCCACCCCAGCCGCCACAGCAGAAGAGCAGAAGAATGATCCAGATACAGCTGTTATCATTGCCAAAACCACAGCCGTTATGTCCCCAACCGCCACAACAGGATAAGAGCAGGATGATCCAAATGATGTTGTTTCCACATCCACAGTTGTTATTTGCTGTCTCACAACCACATCCACAATTTGTTGCTGCTAAATCACTCATGATACATTCCTCCGGGGAAAATTTGTTTACACTCCATCATATGCAGGGAAGGTTGTCAGAATTGCCATACTCTGAAAAATAATTGTGGAATAGATGGAAAAATGTTATACTGAAAAGTAGAATACATTAAAGGAGCAGGTTATGAAGAAGTTATATTATGATTCATCATATATTAAGGAGTTTGAAGGCACTGTATTATCCTGTGAAAAAGGAAAAAAAGGATATGAGGTTGTACTTGATCAGACTGCATTTTATCCGGAAGGCGGCGGACAGCCGACAGATACCGGTGTTCTTGGCGGTGTAAAAGTTCTGGAAGTACATGAAAAACAGGGAATTGTGACCCATTATCTGGAAGCTCCGCTGAACGTAGGAGAAACCGTGCATGGTGTGATCGATTGGGAGCCGCGTTTTATTCATATGCAGGAGCATTCCGGAGAGCATTTGGTATCCGGTCTGATCCACGAACGATTTGGATACGATAATGTTGGTTTCCATATGGGAGCGGACGAAGTGACCATCGATTTCAACGGACTGATCGAGTGGGACGAACTGATGGAAATTGAAACAAAAGCCAACGAGATCATCTGGGAGAATCGTGAGATCTATGCTGATTTTCCGGAAAAGGAAGAGTTGGATGCGTTGGATTACAGAAGCAAGAAAGAACTGACCGGAGATGTGCGTATTGTGAAGATTCCGGGAGGAGATATCTGTGCCTGCTGCGGAACACACGTAAAACTGACCGGAGAGATCGGTCTGGTGAAGTTCCTGAGCATGATTCATTACAAGGGCGGCGTTCGTATTTCGCTTCTTTGCGGAAAACGTGCGATGGCAGACTACGAAAAGAAGAGAGCGGAAGTACAGAAGATTTCTAATCTGCTTTCTGCGAAACCGACAGAAATTTCAAGTGCAGTGGAAAAGATGAAAGGCGAAATTTCCAAACTGCAGGAAAAGCTTTCCGAATGCTATCGCGGCATGATCGAAAACAGGGTTGCAGGTTTGGAATGCAGCGAGGACAATTTCTATATCATTGAAAAAGATTTTGGTGCACAGCATTTACGTATGCTTGCCAATCGTCTGCTGGATGAAAAGAAAGCAAAAACCGTACTTGCATTATCCGGAAATAAAGACAATGGTTTCATTTATATTATGGGAAGCCAGGAAGAAGATATGCGCCTGTTGTCAAAAGAGTTAAATCAGACGCTGTCCGGACGAGGCGGCGGAAGTGTGCAGATGGCACAGGGAACTTTCTTTGCAGAAGAAGCGCAGTTAGATGCAATCCTTTCTGAAAAAGGATTTAAAAAGATCAATTAAGAATCGAATTCTGACCGATTGTGAAAGGACAAGGACTATGAAGAAACGAATCAGAGAATATGGAATCGTGATCGGAACTCATGAAACAGGCAAATTAAATAAGATTTCGGATGTTCCGGGAGTTACCGTCGGACACTACACCGTGGATACAGAGGAACATAAAACCGGTGTAACGGTTATCATGCCGTGTCAGGACAATATGTTCGTAAATAAACTGACGGCGGCAGCTTTTGTGCACAACGGTTTCGGAAAGACAGCAGGCATTCCGCAGATTGAAGAGCTTGGCACATTGGAGACTCCGATCGCTCTGACTAATACATTAAATGTGGGACGTGTGCAGGATGCACTTATTGATTATATTGTAGAACGTTCTGCAAATGAAGGTGTATCTGTCACATCCAGCAATGCAGTTGTGGGTGAGTGCAACGATGCGAGTTTAAATAAGATCGCTGAGCGTGTGATCGGAATCGAGGAAGTTCGAAAAGCCATTGATTCTGCTTGTGAAGACTTTGCAGAGGGTGATGTGGGTGCCGGAAAAGGAACCACATGTTTCGGATTAAAGGGCGGAATCGGTTCTGCTTCCAGACTTGTGACAAAAGATGGTGAAACTTACACAATCGGTGTTTTGGTACAGTCTAATTTTGGTAAAACAAAGAATTTTGTTTTGGACGGAAAGCCGTTGGGAGAATATCTCAGTGCGAAGATCACAGAAGCAAAGAAGGATGAAGGTTCCATTATGATGGTTGTCGGAACCGATCTTCCGGTCTCTGATCGTCAGTTAAAGCGAATCATTCGAAGAGCCGGTGTTGGCCTTTCCAGATGTGGCTCCTTTATGGGACACGGAAGCGGAGATATTATGCTGGGCTTTTCTACCGGAAACCGTTTTAACAAAGATGAAGAACATGCAGTTGTATCTTGCAGACAGCTCAATGAGAATATGATGGACGATGTATTTGAGGCAGTTGCTGAAGCTACGGAGGAGGCTATCTTGAATTCCATGGCTATGGCTGACACTGTAAAAGGATACAACGGAAAGATTCGATACTCTCTGACTGACCTGTATCTGAAGGAGCTGAAATAGTGGCATATTTTCCATTATTTATCAATTTAGAAGAAAAACCGATTCTGGTTATTGGCGGCGGTGTGATCGCAGAGAGAAGGATCCATTCGTTGCTTGAATTTGGATGCAAGATCGTTGTAGTATCTCCGGAACTTACAGACAAATTGGGACAGCTTGCAGAAGGCGGAAGGATTGTTTGGAAAAAAGAAGAATATTCGAAAGAATGTCTAAGCGGGGGTATTTTCGCAAATGAAAGTGCTCCGTGGACATTTGTGCTTGCGGCTGCACCGGAATATGTGAATGCAGATGTGGTTCGTGATTGTAAAGAGCTTGGAATTCTTGTGAATAATGCTTCCAGAAAAGAAGATTGTGATTTTTATTTTCCGGGATTGATCAAAGAAAAAGAACTTGTAATTGGTGTAACAAGCGGAGGGAGCGACCACAAATTTGTGGCCGCCCTCTCTAAAAGGATCCGAGAACTTGTCCAAAAAACATGGCAAGTTTGATGGTATCCAGATATGCTGCGGAAACTTTCAGACCGCCTCGACCGACACCCAGCTGAATGTCCGGTTTTGCGGCGCCGTGGAAGTCAGAACCTCCGGTCAAAGCCAGATCATGTTTCAGGGCTATGGCACGGAGTTTTCCGCTTTCATGCTGATTGTTAGAAGAATGGAAACATTCCAGTCCTAAAAGGCCGTAAGAGCGAAGCTCCACCACGAGATCCTCAATTCCCTGCCATCCAAGCTTATACTGACATGGGTGTGCGAGAACCGGAAATCCGCCTGCTTCACGAATGGCTTTGATGGATTCTTCCGGTGTGATGACCTCACGTTTTCGATAATACGGACGGTCCGGATCCAGATATTTTTTAAAGGCCTGATCCGGAGTAGATACATAACCTTTGTTGACCAGTGCGCGCGCAAAATGGGCTCTGGTAATGATTGTTTTTGGATTTCCTAACAATAGGTCTTCCATGGTAATGTCAAAACCGTCGGCACGGAAGGCTTCCACCATTTTTTCATTTCGCTCACGTCGTTTTTTTGCATTAGAAGTGAGAAATTGATGAAGAGATTCACTGTTATGGTCAACGTAAAGACCTAAGATGTGGATTTCTTTTTCTTTATAAAAGCAGGAAAGTTCCACGCCGGGAATCACTTCTAGATCAAGTGAGTCTGCAGTTTCTAATGCTTCTGCAACACCGGATACTGTATCATGGTCTGTCAGGGCGATCGCCGTGAGACCGGCTTCGTTTGAAGCTAAAACGACTTCCGTTGGTGACAGTGAACCATCAGAAGCGTTGGAATGAACGTGTAAATCGACCAGTTTCATAAGATTCCTTCTTTCCGGAGCAGTTATTCTGCGTCCAGGTATGATTTTACCACATTTCATAACTTTGGAAAAGAAATTTAAGAAATAAGTTATTCCATTTTCCACTATTTGTGCTATACTAGTGTTCGGGTATGCACTATATCCAGTAATGTTGATAATGACAATCCCCATGGATGGGGTAGAATAGGGTGAAACGATGAGTGATACAAAGAGAACTCAGGGCGGACAGAGAGATACTGCCCGTTCGCGCGGAGCTGCAGGCCGCAGTTCCGGTTCCCGCAATGCTTCCGCGACAAAGCGCAGCACACAGGCAGCGACAAAGCGCAGTGTAGAGCGTGCTGCGGCAGCACAGAATACCAGAAGTGCCGGTTCCGGTACTGCGAAACGGTCAACGTCCACAGCAAGAAGACGCAGACGCCGTCAGAGTCCGGACTTTGCAAAGATCCTGCTGATCGCGATCGGAATAGTCATTTTGGTCTTTTGCGCCGCAGTGGGACTGAAAAGCTGTTCGAACGGAGAATCTGCGAAAGCGTCAAAACCGATCGAGACTACAGCAGTGCCAGAGACCGAGATCAAGGCTGATATAACGGTCAACGGTATTTCTGTCAATGGTATGACGAAGTCCGAGGCAAGAGAGAAGATCCTTGCTGCGATGGATTGGGACTTAAAAGTATCTTATAAAGAAGAGACAAAAGCAGTTGAAAACTTGTTATCCGTAAACGTAGATCAGGTTCTTGATAAAGCGTTTGAAAGTGGAAAAGCAGGAGACTATACAGTTGAGACAGACGGTATCGAAGAAGCGGCAAAGACAGCGGCTGCAGTGCTCGCAGATGGCTGGGATGTGAAGCCGAAAAACGGATCTATCAGTTCTTATGATAAGTCAAGTGCACAGTTTGTATTTTCCGGCGCAGAAAAGGGCTCTATGATCGAGCGTGATAAGCTGGCGAGCGATATGGTAAGCGCAGTCAAAGCCGGAGAATATCGGAAGACGATTGCTGCATCTGCAGTGACAGTAGAACCGGAGATTTCAGAGGCTCAGGCAAAAGAAAGCTTTAAGCGAATCGGTACCTATACAACGACAACGACTTCCAATAAGGCACGAAATGAAAATATCCGCATTGCATCTGATGCACTGAACGGATTGATCATTCAGCCGGGCGAAGAGTTCTCCTTTAACCGGACAACAGGTAACAGAACACCGGAAAAAGGATATAAGGCAGCGGGCGCATATGTAAACGGCGTTCTGGTAGAGGAACCGGGCGGCGGTGTATGTCAGGTATCTTCTACACTATATAATGCAGTCGTATTTGCCGGTCTGAAGACAACAGAGCGTCATGCTCACAGCTATGAACCGTCTTACGTGACTCCTGGTGAAGACGCCATGGTCAGCTATGATGGTTATTCCGGACCGGATATGAAGTTTATCAACAACTCCAAAACTGCGGTCGGCATCAAAACAAGCTTCTCGAACCAGAAGTTAACGATTTCCGTATATGGCACCCCGATCCTGGAAGAGGGCGTAACTCTTTCTATGGTTTCCAAGAAGACAAAAGACCTGGAAGCTCCGGCACCGGTATACGAAGAAGATCCGACATTAGAACCGGGAGTAGAAGTTGAGGCAAAAGCAGCGACACTCGGAAGCCGCTGGGTGACCAATCTTGTAACAAAGAAAGACGGCGTTGTAGTGGAAGAGATCCTTCTTCACAACAGTACTTATAAAGGAAAGTCTGCAACGATCAAGCGCAATACGTCCGGTACGGTGATCTCTACAGAGGGAGAGAGCAGTGCGGAAGAAAGCAGTCCGGATGACGGAAATACTCTGCCTCCGACAGAGACACTTCCGAGTGCAGAGCCGTCTGCAGAACAGACAAAAGCAACGACAGCTGCACAGACTCCGGGCGGTGTACAGCCGGAGAACAATGTACAGAATGTCGGTCCGGGAGACCTGATCCAGCCGTCAGCGACAGCACCGACCGAGGCGCCGGCTGTTTCCGTAACGGTTCCACAGAGTCCTGCGGATATGACAACTCCGGCACCGGGCAACGCCGGTCCGGGCGGCCAGACGACACAGGCAGTTCCGTCCGGAGGTCCGGGTGGAGCAGTTTCGGCAGAGACAAATGCGTCTCCGTCCGGCGTAAATCTGATTTCCCCGATGGGATAAATTGTTAAATAATAACCCGATCACACTGTATATTGTGGTCGGGTTTTTTGCGTATTTCATATTATGGAATTGCGTTCATATTATGAAATCAGATACGAAAATTCTTAATATTGTTCATAATTTTGTACCAAATTCCTTCGTTTATCATTTGCATTTTTCAGAAGAATTGCTATAATAGTATATAGGTATCCCTATGTTTAAATGGGGGGACTGGTTTTATAAATAATTTTTTATTT
>JAFOCX010000063.1 GCA_017380975.1 Lachnospiraceae bacterium | reverse complement strand
TGTTTTTCCTGCGTTTGATGCAGTTCCTGTTTGATGAAGAGCGAAAAGTGATTCCTTTCGATCCATTTCATGATTTTGCGTTATTGACGGAAGAAGAGTATGCTCTTTGCGAGCACGCAGAAGAGTACGATCATTTCGTGCGCGAATTCCGTGACCAGTATGTGTATGAGATGATGCGTTTGAATCGCGAAGCGACCCCGTTTGAGACGCTTGGTCATATCGCGGGCGTTCACCATGTTGCGATGACGGTGTCTCGCGGTCTTCATAAGGCAGGTGTTCCGATCGATCTGGCGCTGGCGTCCGGAGCTGCAGCAGGCCACGATCTCGGAAAGTTCGGCTGCAAGCCCAATGAACGTGTGCCGTATCTTCATTATTACTATACAGCCCAGTGGTTTGACGCGTTCCGGATGGAAGGGATCGGTCACATTGCGGCGAACCATTCTACCTGGGATCTGGAATTGGACAATATCTCCGTAGAGAACCTGGTTCTCATTTACGCTGATTTCCGTGTAAAACAGGAACGAGACGCTCAGGGAAGAGAAATCACGAAGATTTACAGTTTAAAAGATTCCTTCGATGTCATTTTATCAAAACTGGATAATGTAGACGAGGTGAAGAAGAATCGTTATCGTGTTGTATATGCGAGACTGCATGAGTTTGAGCGTTATATGCGCGCCCATGGAGTGGATGTGGATCTGGACGGAAATCCGCCGGAGCCGGAAGCAGAGAAAAACATCGTTCTTCAGGACAAAGACCAGATCAATAAGTCGTTTGTATTCTTCGGAATCGAGCATAATATCGACGTTATGCATCGTCTCGGTACCGAGCGCCAGTTTGGTAATATTTTAGAGGCGGCGCGAAGCGAAAAAGACTGGAAGAATGTTCGTGCGTATTTAAATATGTTCAACGAATATTCCATCCATTTGAATCATAAACAAAAACGTCAGACTCTGACATTTTTATATGAACTTCTTCTTAATAAGGAAGGAGATATCCGTAGACAGGCAGCGACCCTGATGGGTAAGATTTTTGCGGATTTCAATGCCGGATACCGCAAGGAACTTCCGAAAGGAATGGCAGATCCGGATGAAAAGACGGTGTTGGCACTTTGGGAGGAAACTCTGGAACAGCTGGTATGTCCGGATTATCGTCTGACGATCCAGCAAAAGCATAGGATCCAGATTTCTCTGAAGTTCCTGATGACTGCGGCGATGGAACGCAGTGCAGAAAAACTCCGTCAGGAATTCTTCGATATTTTTATGAACTGGTTTGACGGTTCAAAAGATTTGGATGAAGATTCGATTTTCTACTTATTAGATACTGTTTTCACGATGCCGATCGAGCTCAGTGCCAAGGATGAGCGCCTGGAACAGCTGGTGAATTTTGCATTGTCCCAGATGGATTATCCGAGTGAGAAAGTGCGTATCGCAGCCATCCGAGTTCTGAAGGTTCTGACCGGAGCCGTGAAAGCGGACTATGCATGTTATGAAAGGGTCTGTGAGGCGGCCAAGGCCATGAATCCGGATTCGATCACGATGTTGTTCTTACAGTACCGTATCTTTACAAATTTACGCATGGATACGAAAGAACAGCGCAGAATGTTATACGAAAATGATGTGGTCAGTGACATTTTCCTGGAGAACTTGAAATCTGCGACCCCGTGGATCATCAAGGCGGTCAATATCAAGCTTCTGGCAGACCAGGTTGACCATGGAAGAAGAGAACATCTGCTTCACATCTGTTCTCATTTTTCCAACCTGATCAAAGTCAGTGAGCAGGTCGGAGTGCGTCACGATGCAGGTCGCGCGCTTTTGAGGCTGGCGCATCTTCTTTCCACAGACCAGAGAAATGAGATCGCCGTCGAGTTATTAAAGGGACTGGAAGTGGGAGAGTACGAGGTTTCCAAATATATTCCGGAATATCTGGGTGAATTTGCTCTCTGGCTGCCGCCGGAACAGCTGGATGACCTGATCAAGCGTCTCCATACCTTGCTTGCCAATGGAAACGAGCGTGTGGTTTCCGTTGCGCTGGATACTCTTGGCGTTCTCCTGGAGTGTTATTCCAGATATCCGGTTCGATTCGAAGAGCCGGAGCCGATCGCCCAGAACCGTAAGATCAAACTGATGGGACTGATCCTTGGCTGTCTGGCAAATTATCGAGAGCAGGTGCGCCAGGAGGCGATGCTCGTGATCGGTCAGCATGTGTTCGGTTCTGAACGCATGGCAGAGTGGGATAAGAATGATCTGTTTTCCCTTTGCTCCAAGAAGCTTCTCTTCTTATTAAATGAAAACAAAGGCGGAGAGCTGAGCCTGTATTATCGTGCAGCCCTGTCTTCTCATATTTACCGTTTTATGTCCAGATATCAGATCTTCAGCGGAAGTGTCGGCCTGAAAGGACGTTATAAGATCGCATTCTTCCCGGGCACATTTGACCCGTTTACCTTGTCTCACAAGGAAATCGCCCGCAAGATCCGTGAACTTGGCTACACCGTTTATCTGGCTGTGGACGAATTCTCCTGGTCCAAGAAAACACAGCCGCACCTGATCCGTCGCCAGATCGTCAACATGTCTGTGGCTGACGAATTTTACGTGCATCTGTTCCCGGACGATATGCCGATCAACATCGCGAGTCCGAAGGACCTGAAGAAATTAAAAGAAACCTTCCCGAACATGGATGTATACATGGTAGTCGGTTCGGACGTGATCAACAATGCAAGCTCCTATAAAAAGGAACCGTGCGAACATTCCATTCACGGTATGAACCACATTGTGTTCCGCCGTGCAGGTCAGGAACATCCGGAAAATCTGTATGAGGGAATTACAGGAGATATCGTTGAATTAGAACTTCCGGCGGATCTGGAACATATCAGTTCTACCAGAATTCGTGAAAATATCGATCATAACCGCGATATTTCCAACTTGATCGATCCGATCGTTCAGGAATTTATTTACCACAATGGTCTTTATCTCCGTGAACCGGAGTTTAAGCCGATCATTCGTGCAAAAGCAATCGGATTTGACAATGAATCTGCGAATAACCAGACGCTTCTGGATGAATTGGAACACACGGTTCTGGCAGGAAATCCGGACGGAGGCGCAATCCTTTCCAGAATTCGCCGCAATCAGGAGCAGCTGCTCGTACTGCGCAATTCTGCTGAAAACGATCGCCCGGTCGGTTTTGTAAGCTATAAAGATCTGTATTCAGAAGAACTGTTTGGCGTGCTCCGCAATATGGAATTGGCCAATGCTGTCCGCAGAAAGACCAGCCGAGAAGCGCTTTTGATCACGGGCATCTTTACAAGTGACCACAGAATGCAGGGCGGGGAAGTGATCCGTGATGCTGCACAGCTGCTTCTGGTGGAAGTGATCACACAGGCGCTTGCGAAAAATTACAGCTACAGTTTATATGTGGCAGAGCGCGGAACTACAACTAAAGACGTGATCTTTGCATTGGAACGCCAGGGCTTTATTCGCCCGGATATTTCGGAAGATCACGAAAAGCGCACGATTTATTGTGTCGATATGCATGAACCGCTGATGCTCCTGCATAACTTAGATACGACGATCAAGGAACCGTTTGCAAGCAGTCCTCTGATCCTGGAGCAGATCGAGAAGAATCATAAACGACTGCAGCTGGCGCTGACCAAATTGTATCCGGGAAATCTGGTGGTATCTCTGTCCTCCGCAGTCATGCATCACAGACTGGTAGACCGCATCACCTCTTTGAATGGTGTACCGAAGGAGCCTCTGGTACCGAGAAAACTGGGCGACAATATGTGTGTTCCGTTTGGCAAGATCCTTCGTGGCAAGGTGGTTCCGAACACGGTTACCAAGACACTGCATACCGATAAGGTCTACGAACCGGATCTGAACTCCTATACCATCGAGCCGTTCCCGTTCTACTCTCCGCTGGAGAGCCAGATCAAGATGATCAAGTCCTTTGAACGCCCGGTAATCTTAGTGGATGATCTGGTACACAAGGCGGATCGTCTGCAGGTATTGGAGCCGAGCCTTCGCGAGGCGAATATTCCGATCAAGAAAGTCGTGGTAGGTGTGATCTCCGGATACGGACGTGACCTGATGCAGAGTCTGAACCTTCCGGTTGAAGCCGTTTATTCCATGCCGAATCTGCGCCAGTGGTTTGTAGAGTCCACATTGTACCCGTTCATCGGCGGAGATACGGTCCGCAGAGATGAGTTCGAGGTAGCCGGACTTCAGCCGTCCGTCAATATGATCCTTCCGTACGCGACACCGAAACTTTCCGGCTGCAGCCGCGAAGCACTGTACGAATTATCTGCATGCTGCATCGAAAATTCCAGAGACCTCTTCCGTCTGCTGGAGAGCGAATACCGCAGGCAGTTTGCAAAGAACCTGACTCTTTCCAGATTGTCCGAGGCGATCATTTTACCGCTGATCCCGGATAAGGGAAGCTGCATGGATTATGATGAAAACCTGGCAGCGTCCGTTTACCTGGACAACGACTTGGAAATGCTTGGACGAATGAAGGAATTTATGTTAGACTAATAGACAATATTTTTTCGAGGAGAACACGATTATGATTACATT